>JAICUE010000040.1 GCA_025936015.1 Gemmatimonadaceae bacterium | reverse complement strand
ATCGCCCCAGCACCACCGCGCACGATCGTCGCCGAGACGCCCTCTACACCGCAACGCGATTCATCGAGACGGCAAAGCGGGTCGTTCGCTTCGAGCCCACCCAGCTCGGCGCGACGATCACCCATTCGCCGTGCGAACCGGAAGCGCCCGAGGACCTGCCGGGCCAGCACGTGCTCTGCCTCGAGATGCGCGATACCGATCCGGCCACCATTGGCCGCATCTACGAGCGTCTCGCTGCCGAAGCGTGGACGATCGGCCGCCTCAGCTCGACGACCATCAGCTTCACGCCGCACGCGTCCAATCCGACGGTGCTCTACGAGGCCGAGACGCCGGCCGTCGCCGCGCCGTGGTCGCCAACGCTCGGCGGCGCCAGGCGGTCGGAGATGATGCCGGAAGCCGCGCGCTCGCGCGCGGGCTAGCGCCGAGCGCTGCCTGACGCGCCGGGCTGCCTAACGCCCGGCCTTCGCGCTCGTCAGCGAGCGGATGAACGAGGTCTCGCTGGAGTCGTATGGCGTCCCGTCGGCGCGGAAGATGTCGTGGAACCAGACCGCCGGCTCGGCGGTGTACTCCTTGTACCAGGAGTCCCACGGATAGATCGTCTGCGTCTTGCCCGAGACGAACCCCCAGTTGATCGCGCCGACGTTCCGTCGCGCGAAGATCGGCAGGATCGCCTGGAAGGTGCTCCCGCGCGGACGCGCCATGTACTCCGAACAGATGATCGGCCGGCCGTAGCGCTCGAGCGCCGTGATCTCCCGCTCGACGCTCGCGCTGTCGTCGTAGCTGTGGAACGTTATGACATCCGAGCTGTCGAGCATGTAGGCCACGATCGCCGGGACGCGTGCCGGGTCGATGTAGTCCCCCTTCCATGGCGCGGCGGTCAGCGGCTGCGAGGGATTCATCTCGCGCGCCCACACGAACGCCTTCCGCATCAGCTGGAACGCCCGCGCTCCCTTGTCGGGCGGCTCGTACGCAACGTACGCCGGCCGGTTGGTGTTGTCCGGCTCGTTGAAGATGTCCCAGGCGATGACGCGGCGGTCGTTCGCGAAGTGGCCGACGACGCCCTGCACGTAAGGCCGGAGCGACTCGTACCGCATCGTGTCGGCGAGCACCGCCGCGCCGGGGCTCTGCACCCAGCCCGAGTTGTGCAGGTGCGGAATCGGCGCCCGCTGTGGACCGAGGTGCGGCATCGGGTCCCAGACCGCGTCGAAGAGCACGAACATCGGGCGGATGTGATGCCGGTCGGCGATGGCCAGGAACTGATCCATGCGCGCGAGGAATCCCGCCGAGTCCTGCATCCAGAGCTGATCGTGGAGGAAGACGCGCATCGTGTTGAAGCCTAACGATTGCGCGAGGCCGAGCTCACGGTCTATCGTGCCCGGGTCGAATGTCGCTGCCTGCCACATCTCGAGCTGGTTGATCGCGGTGCTCGGCGCGAAGTTGCTCCCGACGAGCCAGCCCGTGGAGTCGGACCAGGCGTTGGCGCGCGCCTTCGTCCAGACGGCGCGCGCCGGGCCGCGCGACGCGCCGGCGCCGACCTGGGCCGGCGTGGCGGCGGTCTGCGTCCGCGCGGCACAGCCGCCTAACGTGAAGGCGGCGAGCATGACGGTGGCCGTCAGGCGCATTGCTCGTGCGCGATCCCGCTGCATCAGCGCGCAACTCCGAAGGTGAACATCGTCCGCGTGTGATACTGCTGGCCCGGATGCAGAATCGTGTTCGGGAATTCAGGATGGTTCGGCGAGTCGGGATAGTGCTGCGTCTCGAGCACGAGCGCGTAACGGTAGTGGTACACGTGACCGCCCTTCCCGACGTTCGTGCCGTCGAGGAAGTTGCCGGAATAGAATTGCAGCCCGGGTTCCATCGTCGTGACGTCGAGCGTACGTCCGGTCGTTGGTTCGGTGACGCTCGCCGCGCGTACCATCGCATCCGCGGCAGCGCCGCCGCGATTCAGGACGAAGTTGTGATCGTAGCCGCCGGCGAAACGGATCTGCTGATTCTGCTTCTGGTCGATGCGCGCGCCGATCGCGGTCGGGGTGCGGAAGTCGAAGGGCGTCCCGCTGACGTTGGCGATCTCGCCCGTCGGGATCAGCGTCGAATCCACCGGCGTCATCCCGTCGGCGTTGATCATCAGCACGTGGCCGAGGATGTCGCGATTCGCGTTACCACTCAGGTTCCAGTAGCTGTGCTGCGTCAGGTTCACCGGCGTCGCCTTCGTCGTCGTCGCCTGGTAATCGACGATGAGCTGATCCTGGTCGGTGAGCGTGTACGTCACCTTCGTGCTCAGCGCGCCGGGATAACCCTCTTCCATATCCGGGCTCGTATACGTGAGCACCAGACCGACGCCCGTTGCGTTCTGGAATGGCTCGGGCGCCCAGACGACCTTGTCGAATCCGCGGAGCCCGCCATGGAGTGAATTCACTCCGTTGTTGATCGCGAGATGATACGTCACGCCATCGAGCGTGAAGGTGCCGCGCGCGATGCGGTTCCCGACGCGACCGATCAGTGCGCCGAAGTACGGCGTGTCGCGCAGGTATCCACTCAGGCTGTCATACCCGAGCACGATGTCGGCGAACTGGCCATTACGGTCCGGCGTCTTCAGCGAGACGATGATCCCACCGTAGTTGGTGATCCGCGCTTCGATGCCATGCGCATTGGTCAGCGTGAAGATCTCGACAGCGCGACCTTCCTTCGTCGCACCGAATGGCGCACGCGTCACGCTCGCCGACGTCGCGCGCGTGGCCGGCGTTGCGGCCGGCATCGACGATGGGGATGCGCAGCCGACCTGCGCGGCCAGCGCGAACGCGGTGAATACGATCGGGGCGCGATGCATCCGCGCGGCGCGGCTGAACTCCATGAATCCTCCATCACGGTTGGCGTGAAGCTGCTGCCGGTGCTGCTGTTCGCTGCTGTGAAGTTACAGAACGTTCCCTCCACCGCCACCAAGCGGCGCGATTGTCTCGCGACATTGCGCTTGCCCGGAGCGCGCATCCAGCGGTATGCTAGCGACGCGATGATCGCTTCCCCGCAGGACCGCCCCGCCGACAGCCCGGCCCCCGCCTTGTTCGCCGACCCGATTGCGCGCGCGCTGCTCGCCGAGCGCCGCGACGTCGCCGAGCGGCTGCTCAATCGCGTGCGCATCGTCGTGCTCGTCCTCCTCGCGATCGCCGCGCTCGCCTACGCGCCGACCCTTCCGAATGCGCTCGATCGCGCCAACGCGGTCGTTCTCCTTCCGACACTTGCCTGGGCACTCATCCAGCAGTGGTGGCTCGGCCGGCGCGACCGGCTCCCGGGTTGGATCGCCATCGTCAACCCGATCGTGGACAGCTGCGCGGTGAGCGCGATCATCGTCGGCTATGGCCTCGCTGCATCCCCGTCGCTGGCGCTGAAGAGCCCGATCGCGCTCATCTACTTTCTCGTCCTCGCCGCCCGCCCGCTCGCGTCCTCGGTGCGGAAGACGGTCATCGTCGCCGGGGTCGTCGTCGTCCAGTACGTGCTCGTCCTCGCGTTCTTCTTCGTCGTGGCGCACGCACCACTCACCACGCCGCTGGCCGCTGCGGTCAGTCGGGGAATCTCGCCGCTCGACGAAGGAGCCAAGGTGCTCTTTCTCGCGTTAGGCGGGACGATCGCCGTCTACGCCACGCTCTGGCACGAGCGCCTCGTCTACGGCTACCTGTTCGAGACGCGGGAACGCGCGCGCGCGCTCGACCAGCTCGCCGAGGCCCAGCTGCACTCGCTGCGGCTGCAGCTGCAGCCGCACTTCCTCTTCAACACGCTCAACACGATCACCGCGCTCATCACGACCGAACCGCGTGCCGCCGAGCGAATGGTTGCGGGGTTGAGCGAGCTGCTGCGCGCGTCGCTCCGACTCGCCGACGAGCAGGAAGTGCCGCTCGCGCGCGAGCTCGATCACCTGCGGCTCTATGTCGACATCCAGCAAACGCGCTTCGGCGACCGGCTCGCCGTCGCGATGGACGTCGATCCCGCGGTGCGGACCGCGCTCGTTCCCAGCCTGCTCCTCCAGCCGCTCGTCGAGAACGCGATCCGTCATGGCATCACACCACGCGCAGCGGGCGGACGTATCTCCGTTCATGCATCACGCGACGCGGACGAACTCCGCCTCGAGGTGCGCGACGACGGCGTCGGGGCGGTGACGCACGACGGCGTGCTCGCGCGTGAAGGAGTCGGATTGACGAACACGCGTGAACGACTGCGCCGCCTGCACGGTGCGCGTCACCGGTTCGCCTACGAGAGTCGTGTCGGATCGGGGTTCGCGGTGCGCATCGCCGTTCCCTTTCGTACCGACGGGGGACACAACGGATGAGCGCTGCGATCCGCGTCATAGTCGTCGACGACGAACCTCTTGCCCGCCGGCACCTGCACGCGCTGCTCAGCGCCGAGCCTGACGTCGCGGTAATCGCCGAGTGCGCGACGGGAACGGAAGCCGTCGCCGCAATCAGGTCGCAGCGTCCCGATCTCGTCTTCCTCGACATCCAGATGCCCGAGCTCGACGGCGTCGGCGTCGCCGATGCGATCGGCGCCGCGCAGATGCCGCTCACCGTCTTCGTCACCGCGCACGACGACCGCGCGCTGGACGCGTTCCGCGTGCACGCGCTCGACTACCTGCTCAAGCCGGTGGACCGCACGCGCTTCGCGCTCGCGCTCGCTCGCGCGAAGGACACGCTGCGCGGCCGCGTCGCGCGCGATCCGGCGCGGCTCGAGGCGATGCTCGCCGCGCTGCGTCCGCGACGCGACGGTGTCGAGCCGATCCCGGCGGGCGAGCGACTCGCGGTGCGGATAGATGGTCGAACCCTGCTGGTCCGCGTCCGCGAGATCGACTGGATCAGCGCCGACGACAACAACGTCATCCTCCACGCCGCCGGCCGCGCGCTCCGCATCCGTGAGACATTGAGCTCAGTCGCCGAGCGGTTGCCGAAAGACTTCGTGCGCGTCCATCGTTCGGCGATGGTGAACAGCTCACGCGTCGCGGAGGTGCGGCCGGCACCGCACGGCGAGTATGTCATCGTGCTCTCCGACGGTGTCGAGGTGCAAACCGGGCGTCGTTTCCGCGACGCGGTGCACGGCCTGGTGCGCCAGGCGCGCTGAACGCTGGCGTTCACCCCGCGGTTGGTGTCGTCGGCCCCAATTCCGTTGCGCGCCAACGACCCGTTCGTAGGTTGCCGCCATGCATCGAACCGGAGGAACCATGCGTCATGCAATGTTGGCAATCTGCGCGTTGAGCGCGGCCGCGACGATCGTCGCGTGCGGTGGTGGTGGTGACAACGGCACCAACCCGCCGCCGCCCCCGCCACCCCCACCGCCGACCCTCGTACACGCCGCGCGCGTGACGGCGACGACCGGCCTCGCGTTCGACCCGAACGCTGTCTCGATCGCCGCCGGCGACACGATCTACTACACGTTCCAGAGCGTGCTGCACAACGTCGTGTTCGATACGCAGAACAGCCCCGCCAACGTGCCGAGCACGGAGAGCGCGACGGTGAAGCGCATCTTCCCGACGGCGGGCACCTATGCCTATCACTGCTCGATTCACCCGCAGATGACCGGCACCATCACCGTCACGCAGTGATGACGTTGCTGTTGCGTGGTGGCTTGGGCGCGGGGATGATGGTCGCGGCGCTGACAGTCGGCGCCGCGACCGCCGCAGCGCAGTGTCGTCCCGGCGAGAATTCGAATGAGGCGAAGCTGCTCGCGCACTACTCGGCGCCGATCGTCTTCGCCCCGCAGACCGGCCCGTCGTTCGCGCACGGACACATCGTGCTCGGCGCGGACCTGACGTACATCCCGAAGCCCGATCCGGCGCTCGAGCGGACCGGCGCCTGCTTCATGCCGAAGCAGGAATCGACGCAGCTCTCGCCGGTCTTCCCGCGCCCGCGGCTGTCGGTCGGCCTGCCGTTAGGCATCGGCCTCGAAGTCGGATACCTCCCGCCACTGCGGGTCGCGGGGGCGAAAGCCAACCTGATCAGCGGCGCGCTCTCGGTCACGCACCCGATCGCCTGGGCGGGCGGGACGCCGGTCGTCGCTGCGGCCCGCGTCCACGCGACGCGCGGCTACGTGAACGGCGCGATCACCTGCGGCGAGGACGCGCTCCAGATGACCGACCCTAACGGTTCATGCTACGGGACGGAGAAATCGAACGACACCTTCCGCCCGAACATGTGGGGGATCGACGGCTCGATCGGCCGCGCGTTTCGCGACCGCCGGCTCGAGCTCTACGCGGGCGGCGGCGTCACCTGGCTCGCCCCGCGCTTCCGCGTCGATTTCACCGACGCGAACACGCCGCCGTACCACGACCGCACCCGCGTCGAGGTCGACCTGCGCCGCGTCGCGGTCTTCGGCGGAGGCACCTACCGCCTCGCCGGCATCTGGTCCGCGACCGCGCAGCTCTACTCGGTCCCGGTCGACGTGACGCTCTTTCGACTCGGCGCGACGGCGACGTTGGGGCGCTTGTAGGACGCCGTCCGGAGACTTACGGCCGAGCTCGCAAACTGTCGACGCGCCTAACGTCAGGGCGGCTGAACTACGGGGATTGTCGACAGGAGCCACGGAGGACATGAAGGGTTTGTTGAGCGCGTTCCAGGACGCGCTCTCCGTGCCTCCTGTAAGGAACAGCCGAAGTTCACCCGCTTTTTCCAAAGGCTCCTCTCCGCACCTGGTCAGCGGGACGGTGACGGAACCTCGGTTCAGGGAGTCCTTCACCGACCACCTGTTCCGGGGCAAGCGATGTTCAGTCCGTCCAATCCCACCGCGCAGCGCGGCTCCCCGCCGCTGCCGTACAGCAGCGCGGCCGCTGTCGAGCTCTCGGTCGTTATCCCCTGCCTCGACGAGGCCGACACGATCGCCGCCTGCGTTCGCAAGGCGCTCGTCGCGTTAGGCACGTCCGGGATCAGCGGCGAAGTGATCGTCGCCGACAACGGGAGCCGTGACGGCTCCATCGAGATCGCTACCCGCGAGGGCGCGCGAGTCGTGCACGTTCCGGCGAAGGGATACGGCAGCGCGCTGATGGGCGGTATAGAGAGCGCGCGTGGCCGCTACATCCTCATGGGCGACGCAGACGACAGCTACGACTTCGGCGAGCTGCCGCGCTTCGTCGCGAAGCTGCGCGAAGGATTCGATCTGGTGCAGGGTTGCCGCTTTCCCGCCGGGGGCGGCGAGGTCCGCACCGGCGCGATGCCGTTCCTCCATCGCTGGTGGGGGAACCCGATGTTCTCGTGGATGGTGCGTCGCTGGTTTCGCGCGCCGATCCACGACGTGCACTGCGGGATGCGCGCGTTCACGAAGGAGCTCTACGGCCGCCTCGACCAGCGCTGCACCGGGATGGAGTTCGCCTCGGAGAACGTGATCAAGGCGAGCATTCACGGCGCGAAGATCGCCGAGGTGCCGGTGACGTTGCATGTCGACGGCCGCGTCGCCCATGCGCCGCACCTCAAGACCTTCCGCGACGGATGGCGGCACTTCCGCTTCTATCTGATGTTCAGCCCGCGCTGGCTCTTCCTCCTTCCCGGGTTGCTGTTGATCGCGGCCGGCCTGGCCGGCTACGCGGTCGCGATGCCGCAGATGCACGTCGGGAAGGTGATCTTCGACGTCAACACGCTGCTCTTCGCCAGTCTCGCGATCATCTGCGGCTACCAATCGGTGCTGTTCGCGCTGCTGACGAAATTCTTCGCCATCGGTGAGGGACTGCTCCCGACCGACGCTCGGATCGAGCGGATCGGGAAGATCCTCACCCTCGAGCGCGGCCTCATCCTCGGTGCGGTATCCTGCGTCGCCGGGCTCACGATGCTCGGTGCGACGATCATGCAGTGGCGCGCGCATGGCTTCGGCCCGATGAATTACGCGAGCTCGCTCCGCCTGACGATCCCCGGCATGACACTGAGCGTGCTCGGCTTCCAGACGATCGTCTGGAGCTTCTTCGTCAGCATCCTCGCGCTCAAGCGGCGGTGACCGGCGCGGGACATCCCCCGGGCGCGACTGCGCCCGGGAGCGCCGAGTTCGACGCCTACGCCGCCCGCTATGACGAAGCGCTCGCCGCCGGGCTCAGCGTCACCGGCGAGGACAAGGACTATTACGCGCGCGGCCGGATGCAGTGGCTGGCAGAGCGCCTCAGCGCGTTAGGCGCCTCCGAGCCGGCCACCGTTCTCGACTTCGGCTGCGGCCTCGGGGCGAGTACGCCGTTGTTCCTCGATGTCCTTGGCGCCAGCCGGGTAGTCGGCGTCGACGTCTCGGACGGCTTGCTCGATCGCGCACGTGACGCGTTCGCCACGGAATCGCGCGTTCGCTTCGCCACGATCGCGATGCACGATGCACCGGCCAGTGCCGATCTCGCATTCGTCAACGGAGTGTTCCACCACATTGCGCCCGCTGAACGCGCCGCCGCCCTGCAGTATGTCCGGCGAACGCTTCGCCCTGGCGGCTGGTTCGCCTTCTGGGAAAACAACCCATGGAACCCGGGGACGCGCTACATCATGAGCCGGGTGTCCTTCGACGAGAACGCGATCACGATCACTCCCCCGGAAGCACGGCGTCTGCTCGGCGGCGCCGGCTTCAACGTCATCGAGACTGATTTCCTGTTCATATTCCCGCGCGCGCTGCGAATGCTCCGGCCGATCGAGCGCGTCCTCGCCCGCCTTCCGTTAGGCGGGCAGTATCTCGTCCTCTGTCGCGCTGGAGAGCCGAGCGAATGCCGGTGAACTACCTGCTGCCGGTTACGCTCGCGATCGCCCTCCTGCTCGCGTGGAAGGTCGGCGCGGTCCGCGCGGCCGGCACCCGGGTCGCCGGATGGCTCGAATGGCGCTGGATGCCGCTCATCCTCGGCGTCATCACCGCGATCATCGTGACGGTCGGGTGGGGATCATGGCGGCAGATCCCGATCATCCACGACGAAGCGTCATACCTCTTCCAGGCGAAGCTCTTCGCCAGCGGACACTGGACGGCGCCGTCACCGCCGCTTCCTGAGTTCTTCGAGCAGTGGCACGTGCTCGTCGTGCCCCACTACGCGTCGAAGTATCCGCCCGGACATGCGCTCCTGCTCGTTCCCGGCATCTGGCTCGGACTGCCGGGAATGATTCCGGTGCTCCTCGGCGCGATGACGGCGGCGCTCGTATTCTCGATCGTCCGCCGGCTGACCAATGGTGTCATCGCATTCTGGACGTGGGGATGCTGGGTCACCTCGTTCATCGTGCTCTGGATGCTTGGCTCGTACTTCTCGCAGACGACGTCGGCGTTCTGCTGGATGCTCGGCTGGTACGCGTTGCTGCGCTGGCGCGAGGGGAGCGAGCGCTGGCTGTTCGTCGTCGCGATCGTGGTCGCCTGGCTCGGCCTGACGCGCCCGCTCACCGCGCTCGCCTACGCGATTCCCGTCGGGATCTACGTCCTGCGGCGGACGGCGCGCGAGCGGCAGTGGCGCACGTTAGGCAGTGCGATCGCGGTTGGACTCGCGATGCTGCTCCTGCTCCCGTTCTGGAGCATGAAGACGATCGGCACCGTGCATACGACGCCGTACGCGCTCTACTCCAAGGTCTACTTCCCGTGGGACGCGCCCGGCTTCGGGCTCGACTCGACGCCTCCGCAGCGCGCGATCACACCGGACATGGCGATCGTGGCCGCGAGCAACGCCGAGCCGCACCGCGCCTATGTGCCATCAGCGCTGCCGAAGAACTTCATCGCACGCACGAAATACGTGCTCGCCATCATGTGGGGCCCGCCGCGCCTGATCGTCGCCGTACTCGGGGTGATCGGGCTGTTCGCGATGAGCGCCGAGCTCGCGTTCGGACTGGCGTCGATGTTCACCCTGCTCGCCTGCTATCTCTGGTTCAATCACGACCCGACATGGCCGGTCTACTACTTCGAGATCGAACCGGTGCTGGCGCTGCTCGCCGCACTCGGCTTGTGGCGCGTGATGAGCTGGCGATGGCGCGACCTCCGTGACCGCACCGCGCGCCAGCCGGCGTCGCCCCTCCCGGCTGGCGTCTCGCTGGTCATGATGCTCGCGTTCGCGGGCTACGCCTGGAGCGTCACCGCGGCCGAACACGGCGACAGCGTGCGCGCGCAGAGCTACCAGAGCAACTTCCTGCGTGCGGTCGCGCAACTACCGCCGGAGAAGACGATCGTATTCGTGCGGTACGCGCCGTGGCACAATCCGCACCTGAGCCTGATCCATAACGATCCGGACCTTGCGCACGCACTGCGCTGGTACGTCTACGATCGTGGGGCCGACAACGTCAGGCTGACGCAGGCGGCACCTGATCGCAAGGCGTACCTGTTCGACGAACAGCGCAGCACGCTCAACCCATTCGTCCCGGCGCGCGACACGCTCGCTGCGCCCGAGGCGCGAGAGCCACACCGCGGTGAGTGAGCTCGGCGTCCTCATCGTTCATGGCATGGGTGCGCAGCCCGCCGACTTCGCCGACGGCTTCATCGCCGAGATGCAGGGGCGACTGCTGCGATCGGGCATCGAACCCGAGGCGATCTCGTGGCGCCCCGGATGGTGGGCCGACGTCGTCAACCAGCGCGAGGACGAGCTCTGGGAGACGCTCGCACGGGATCATACGCTTCGCTACGAGGGAACACGGCGCTTCGTCATCAGCCACTTCGGCGACGCGCTGGCGTACCAGCGGGTCCCGTCGCAGGGGACGGATGTGTATCGCACGATCCACGCGCGCATCCGCGAGCATCTCGCGGCGCTGCGCACCGGGATGGGCGGCGACAAGCCGGTCGTGGTCCTCGCCCACTCGTTAGGCAGCGCGATCGTCTCGAACTACATCTGGGACGAACAGAAATCGCCGACCCCGGGGACGACGCCGGTCGAGCGCTTCGAGACGCTCGCCGGTCTCGTGACCTTCGGCTCGAACATCCCGCTCTTCACGCTCTGCCTCGACGACGTCGTCGCGATTCGCTTCCCGGTGCCGGCGCTGGCGGGCCCGATTCGCGCAGCCTCCCGCTGGCTCAACTTCTTCGATGCCGACGACGTCCTCGGCTACCCGCTCCGGCCGCTGAGCCCGAGCTATCGCGAAGCCGTGAGCGCTGATCTCCAGATCAACGTCGGCAACCCGCTCCGCTCCTGGAATCCACTCTCGCACGAAGAGTACTGGACCGACAACGACTTCACCGGTCCGGTCGCGACACTGCTGCGTGACCTGCTCGCCGCGGCGAGAGCGCAGTAAGCAGTAAGCGATACGCAGCCTGCGAACAACGGCGGGGCACGCGGGTGCGCGGGATACTGCGGCGAACGGCGGCGTGGGGCGTTGGCGGCCGTCTTCGCGAGTGGCGTCGTACAGCTTTTGGGGTGGGAGGAAAAGGAGTAACAAGAGTACGAAGAGACGGCCAACCTCACGCCCACTACTCGCGCGGTCGAAGTGGTTGGCGGGCGAGCGGGGCGAAATGATCTCGCCACACCTGTCCCCCAGTCGTTCGAGCTCGGGTGGTAGACGCCCTGCACGAGGAAGTCTCTTCTAACTCTTTTGCCTCTTTTTCCTCCCAGGACAAAGCTTTACGGCGCTGGACCAGACGTCAGCGGTCAACGCCCCGCGCCGCCGTTCGCGCCGCTCTCGCTCACGCGTTTCCGCGCGCTGAACGTGTATCGCCGTCTCTCCCTACTCCGGCGGCGCTGCCGAGCCTCTGCCTCGTGCCGCAACGGGCCAGCTCGTCTCGACGACGTCGCCGCGGACGCCGTAGATCTCGTCGAAGAGATGGACGACGATGCAGACATGGTTCGGCACGATCCGGACGCGGTCACCGATCT
>JAICUE010000246.1 GCA_025936015.1 Gemmatimonadaceae bacterium | reverse complement strand
CTCGCGAGCGCCGCAAGGAGCCGGCGGTCGTAGTCGCGCGCGGCCGAATCATCGCCGCGCATTCGCGCGGCCTGCGCCGCGAGCACCAGACCAAGAAGATGGGTCGGGCGCTGCTGGAGGATGGTGTCCGCCTCGGCGCGCGCCAGCTGCTCCACGCCGGTGACCGCACCGATCCGGCCGAGGTGATAGCGCTGGTCGAGCGTTAGGCCTGGCAGTCGCTGATACGCCTCGACTGCCATCGGCGCGAGGAACTGGACGCGCGCGGTATCGTTCTGCTCGAACAGCGTCATCACGCGATTGAACAACCGGTCGGCCTGCTCTTCCGGCGTGAGGTTCGAGATGTCCGGTGCACGCGTCGGCGAACGATCGCTCGGCGGAACGTCTCCAGCCGACGGCATCCCGCCGGCGTCAGCGACGGCCGGAGTGGTGGTGGCCGGACGCGAGCGTCCGAAGTGCTGGCCGGCAATGAGCGCGACGAGGGCGAGGAGGGCGATCGCCGCGACTGCCCACGGCATCGCGCTGGCGAGGCCGCGCTCGCCGACGGGACGCGGCGCTCGCTCGCCAGCAGGCGTTCCGCATCGGTGGCAGAACTTCGCGCCCGCCGAGAGCGGTGCGTGACAGGCGGCGCAGGTCGCGCCGCCAACCGGGGTGCCGCATTCGGCACAGAAACGCCCCGTCGCGGCAGCACCGCAGGCGGGGCAGGTAGACGCTGTTGCCATGCGGTGAAGATAGCGGCGCGTCCTCGCCACTATAAGTGTCAGCCGTTGACTGCAGCCCTCAGCCGTTAGCTGTCAGCGACTGCGGTTTACGCTGTCGCTTCCAGCTAACGGCCAACAGGCAATGGCTGCGATGTTCAGCTGTGCCTTCCGCCGGGTTCCGAGATCTTTTCGACGGTGCGCTCGGACCGCGAGTCGCTCTTCGCCTTGAGGACGAAGTCGGCTTGCGAGATGATGCCGACCAGCTGGTTGCGCTCGTCGACGATCGGGATGCGACGGACCTGCTCGCGTCCCATCACCTTCATGACATCGTCGACGTCGTCAGCGGCCTTCGCGGTCTTCGCGGAGCTCGACATGACGTCGCGAACCGTCACGCTGCCGATGTCGCGACCGTCGGCGACGGCGCGGATCGCGATGTCGCGATCCGTGACGATCCCGACCAGGCTGCGCGAGCCATCGGACTCGACAACGGGGAGCGCGCCAACATCTTCCGACCTCATCAAACGCGCCGCTTCCTGAATGCTCGTCCGCGGGGTGACGCACCGCGGATCTTTGGCCATGATGTCCTGCGCTTTCATTTCTCGCCTCCATGAAAAGGTGCGAGTCGCGGGGCGCAAGGACGGTGCCGAGGCCCTTGGGCAGGCCGCACCGGGCGATTAGCGTGCACCAGGCCGCTGGCGGTTCCAGCTGCCATATCGTTAGATCCGCAGTCGCTCAACGCTCACGGCTCATCGATAACGGCTGATGCAGAAGAAGACACCCGACAAGGCGCGTCACGACCGCTCGATCACTCCCGACGTGCGCGGCGCCTCGGCGAACGAGCTGCTCGAGACGGCGCGCGCGCTGAACGTGCGATTTCTCCGCCTGCAGTTCACCGATATCCTTGGCGTGAACAAGCACGTCGAGGTGCCGGCGTCGCAGTTCGAGAAGGCGCTGGCGGGCGACATGATGTTCGACGGCTCCTCGATCGAGGGATTCGTCCGGGTCGAGGAGTCGGACATGCTGCTCGCCCCGGACCTCGGCACCTTCCGGGTGCTGCCGTGGGGGGACGAGCAGGCCCGCGTCGCCCGTGTCATCTGCGACATCACGATGCCCGACGGAACGCCGTTCGCCGGCGACCCGCGCGGCTGCCTCAAGCGCCAGCTCGCCCGTGCCCAGGCGTTAGGCTACACGATGAACGCCGGGATGGAAGCGGAGTTCTTCCTCTTCAAGCCGGGCGCCAATGGTGAAGCGACGACCGAGACGCACGACGTTGGCGGCTACTTCGACCTCGCGCCGGTCGATCTCGGCGAAGATGCGCGGCGACAGATGGTCGAGACGCTCGAGCAGATGGGGTTCGAGGTCGAGGCGGCGCACCACGAAGTGGCGCACGGCCAGCACGAGATCGACTTTCGCTACGCCGATGCGCTGACGACGGCCGACAACATCGCGACCTTCCGCTTCGTCGTGAAGCAGGTGGCGCGGCAGTTCGGACTGGTCGCGTCGTTCATGCCGAAGCCGATCTTCGGGCAGAATGGCAGCGGGATGCACACCCACCAGTCGCTGTTCCGGGGGAAGGACAACGCATTCTGGGACGCGAAGGCGGAGTGGCAGCTCTCGAAGACCGCGCTGCATTACATCGGCGGACTGCTGCGCCATGCGCGCGGCTCGTGCGCGATCACCAACCCGCTCGTGAACTCGTACAAGCGCCTGGTGCCCGGCTACGAAGCACCCGTGAACGTCGCGTGGTCGTTGCGCAACCGCTCGCCGATGCTGCGGATCCCCGACCGCCGCGGCGCGGGGACGCGCGTCGAGCATCGCGTCCCCGATCCGGCGGCAAATCCCTACCTCGCGCTGGCGGTGATGCTCGCCTCGGGACTCGACGGTATCGAGACGAAAGCGGACTGGCGCGAGCCGGTGAACGCGAACATCTGGGAGATGAGCCACCGCGAGAAGCGCCGGCTGCGCATCGACGACCTGCCGCAGAACCTGAACGACGCTTGTGACGAGCTGGAGAAGGACGCCGTGATCATCGCAGCGTTAGGCGACCACATCGCCACCAACTTCATCGCGGCGAAACGGCTGGAGTGGCGCGAGTACATCACCCAGGTGACGGGGTGGGAGCTGGAGCGATACCTCGTAAAATACTAGGACGACGAGGGACGAGGAAAAGCGCAGAGGCCGTGGGACGAGGGGGCGACGAAAGCGCGACGAGGGACGAGGGACGACGGACGAGGGACGGGGGACCAGAGAACAAGGGATAAGAGACAGGAGACAGCGGTCGAGGGGGGGAATTTTTTTGCGGAGTGCCTTGTCGGGTGCGCGGCTTATATTCCGGGACTCGTCGGCGCGCGGTTCTCCTGTCGTGCCGGCAAGGCATGGTCGCACCCCCGGCGATCGCGCTCGGTAACCGCACCCCCCCGTCCACGGTGGGGGCCACAGTTTTTCACTTCAGGCGGTCTTCCAATGCAACTCACACGTTTGTACCGGTGGGGCACTGCGCTCGTGTTGGGCGCGGTCACCGCTGCGCTGCCACTCTCGGCGCAGCAGGGTTACACGCTGCGCGGTCGAGTGGTCGAAGCACCGAACGCCCGCCCGCTGCCGGGTGTCACCGTGGTGCTGGGCGCCACGCGACTGGGAACGCTGACCAACAACGACGGCTCGTTCACGTTTCTGGCCGACGTGCAGCCGGGGACGTACTCGCTCGAGTTCACGCACATCGGCCACGGCAAGATGGTGCGCGAGGTGCAGCTCGGCAGCAGCCACGACGTCGATCTCGGTGTGATCGAAATGCGCGCGGCGGCGATCCAGCTCAGCGAAGTCGTCGTGACCGGAACGGGCGGGCCGACCGAGCGTCGGGAAGTGCCGAGCACCGTCACCACTGTCTCGGGATCGCAGATCAATGAAGCGCCCGCGGCACAGTCGGTGGACAAGGCGCTGCAGGGGAAGGTGATCGGTGCGGTGATCAGCCAGAACAACGGCCAGCCAGGCGGCGGAGTCAGCATCCGGCTGCGCGGCACCGGCTCGATCCTCGGCGGCGCCGAACCGCTGATCGTGATCGACGGCGTGCTCGTCGAGAACAATTCGGAGGCGCTGGTCAGCCTCGGCGCGAACTCGACGCGTGGAGGCGCGGCGCTGAGCAACAGCCTGGCCGACATCGCACCGGGCGACATCGACCATATCGAAGTCGTCAAAGGTGCGGCCGCGGCCGCGCTGTACGGATCGCGCGCGAACAACGGCGTCATCCAGATCTTCACCAAGCGCGGCAAGCAGGGTGCGGCGCGGGTGACCTATCGCGTCGAAGGATCGACGGGCTACGCACCGGATCGGTTCAAGATCAACACCTCGCCAGTCGCGGGACGCGGCGATGTGCTGTACGGCGGTGCATCGGCGATCGGTGTCCCCGTGACGCGCTATCCGATCCAGGATCAGATCTTCCAGAACACCAACAGCCTGACGAATCAGCTGTCGGTAACCGGCGGCACCGGGCCGACGACGTACTACGTGTCGGGACTCTGGCAGAACGAGACCGGGATCATGCGCAGCACGGGGCTCAACAACGTGAATGCGCGCGCGTCGCTGACGCAGCAGCTGTCGTCGAAGCTCCTCTTCACCGTCGGCGGGACGTACATCCAGCGGCGCACGGACTTCGTGCCCGAAGGTGAACAGACGCAAGGCGTGATCACGACGTTGATCTTCACCCCGTCGACCTTCAATCCGGCGTACGACCCGACGCTCGGCCGCTATCCGTACAGCCCCGTGCTCGGGACGAATCCACTCGACGTCATCGCGAACTGGAAGGCGGAAGACAACACGAACCGCTTCATCGGCAGCTTCAACACGACCTGGAATCCGCTGTCGAGTGTGACGGTGAACTACATTTTCGGCTTCGATCGCGACAACGAGGCGTTCACCTATTACCAGCCGGCACGCTCGGGGAGCGCGGGCTTCACCGGCTCGGTGCAGAACCCGACGCGCGCGGTGCAGCGCTTCAACAACGACATCACCGCGGTCCATGAGGCACAGCCGCTCGGCTTCCTCCACGCGACGACGACGTTAGGCTTCCGCCAGACCGCGGACCACACAGACGAAGTGCGGGCGGCCGCGGGCGGGCTCTCGCCCGGCCAGACCACGGTTGGCGCCGGCGGCGCGACCCCTGGCGCGAGCGAGGGAATCACCGACCTGCACACGATCGGTGGCTTCGCGCAGGAGCGGCTTGGCTTCAACGACCGGCTCTTCGTCACGGGTGGACTCAACTACGAAGCGTCGAGCGCCTTCGGGCGGGACCAGCGGTGGCAGCT
>JAICUE010000101.1 GCA_025936015.1 Gemmatimonadaceae bacterium | reverse complement strand
CGCACACGGTGGATTTGCCGACGCCGCCCTTCCCGCTCGACACGGCGATGATCCGGCCCAGCTTCGGATAGGCCACCGGGGCGGGCACTGAGCCGCGCGGCTGCGCGCGGGGCGCGGCGTCCATTACCGGGAGCGCGCGACCGCCCGATGGCGCGTTCGTACCCGGCGTGCCGGACATGCTGCGCGGTGGTGGGGTTGCGCCGGCAGTTGCCTGCTCGCTCGCATCCTTGAGGTCGACGCGCACATCGGTGACGCCGCTGACGCGCTCGACCGCCTGGCGGATGTCGCGAACGATGCTGGCGTCATCTTTCGGAGTGAGCAGGACCGTCATGCGGACCTTGCCGTCGACAGTCGTGGCGATGTCGCGGACCATCGCAGCGTTGAGGACGTCTGTCCCGGCACGCGAGCTCTTTACGGACGAGAGCGCGCTGATAACGCGCTCCTGGAGATTCTCGGCCATCATCAATTTGATCGGATCGTTTATGCTCGACGCGGCGCGATCGGCGAGCGCGTCAACTTCCCGCCGCCGGCGAGGCCGGGGCAGCGCGGTGATCGAAAGCTAACGCTGCGAAGTGTCCCGTGCGCCGCTCGCGGCGCGTCAGCGATCCGCTGCCGGCTGCGGGGACTCGGAGAGGTACGCGCGCGCGGCGGCGACGACCGAATCGCGCACGGCGTCGAGGGTGCCGGGGATCAGCGCCCCGGCGGCTTTCGCGTGGCCGCCGCCGCCGAACTGTCGGGCGAAGCGATTGACGTCGACGTCGCCGGTACTGCGGAAGGAGACCTTCACCTTCCCGTGGCCAAGATCGCGGAAGAAGAGCGCGAGGCGCGTACCGGAGACCGATCGCGCATGCTCGACGATCCCGTCGAGATCCTCACTCCGAACCTCGTGGCGCTCGAGTGCGCCGGCAGCGACCGAGATCCAGGTGATGCCGTGATCACGATCGATCGCGAGGGTTTCCAGCGCTTCGCCAAGCAGCTGGAGGCGCCCGACGGGGGCCGAAGCGTAGATGCGCGTATACATCTCCTCGGGATCGACCCCGGCGGCGAGGAGCGCGGCAGCGATCGCGTGACAGCGCGGAGTCGTGTTGCTGAAGCGAAAGCCCCCGGTGTCGGTGAGGATCGCGGCATAGAGCGACTGCGCGATTGGCGAGGTGAGCTCGAGTCCGAGCACCGACGCAAAATCGAAGACGAGCTCTCCGGTCGCGCAGGCGGTCGTATCACTGAGGGTGATATCGCTCGGCGGCTCGTCGCTTGGCAGATGATGATCGATGACGAGCTTCGGGATCGGCAGCTGCCTAACGGTCTCGGCCAGGCCGCCGAGTCGCTTCACGTCGCTGATGTCGTGAACGATGAGGAGGTCGGCGTCGCGAAGCGCGGCAGCACCGTCTGGACTGCGGTCGATGACATCGCTCCCGAGCAGGAACCGGTACATCGCCGGCCATGGCGTCGGGTTGACGATGAACGGCTTCAGGCCGCGTTGCGCAAGCAGGCGTGCGAGCGCGGTGCCCGAGCCGCAGCCATCGCCGTCGGCGTTGATGTGCGTGGAGAGCGCGACGCGTCGTCCGGGGCGCAACTCCTCCGCGAGGCGCGCGATGTCAGCGCGACGGGTATCGCTGACGGCAAGCAGGTTGGCGATGGGCACGCGACGAATGCGGGTGGAACGGACACGGCGCCCGCAGTGATGCGGGCGCCGTGTCGCGGTGGCAGGCGCCAGCGGTCAGGCCGAAGTGTTTCCGGCCGCCTCGGCGCGGGCGAGCTTCGAGTGCGTCCTGCTATAAGCAAAGTAGATGAACAGTCCAATGACCATCCAGACGACGAGGCGCTCCCATGTCTGGCGGGGAAGGCTCCACATCAGGTAGCCGCAGGAGAGAATGCCGAGGATCGGCACGAGCGGCACGAGCGGCGTCTTGAAGGGGCGATGCAGGTCGGGGCGCTTGTAGCGGAGCACGAGCGTTCCCGCACAGACGATCACGAAGGCGAGCAAGGTCCCAATGGAAACGAGGGTGCCGAGCTCCTCGATCGGAAGAAATCCGGCCGGTATAGCGGCGACGATGCCGGTGAGGATCGTCGTGACGTACGGCGTCTTGAATCGCGGATGCACCTTTCCGAACACTGCCGGGAGCAGCCCGTCGCGCGCCATGGCAAAGAACACGCGTGGCTGGCCCATGAGCATCACGAGCACGACGGACGCGAGACCGAGAATCGCACCGATGCCGACAAAGTAGTTCAGCCAGGCGAGGCCCGGGCCGGCTGCATCGAGGGCGACCTGCACCGGATTCGGAACGTTGAGATTCCGGAACGGCGTGAGGCCGGTCATCACCAGCGCCATCAGGATGTACAGCACCGTGCACACCGCGAGCGAGCCGAGAATGCCGATCGGCATGTCGCGTTGTGGATTCTTCGCTTCCTGCGCGGTCGTCGAGACCGCGTCGAATCCGATGTACGCGAAGAAGATCACACCACCACCGCGGGCGATTCCACTCCAGCCGTATTTACCCGGTCCTTCGTTAGGCGAGATGAATGGATGCCAGTTCGCCGTGTTCACGAACATGAAACCGAACACGATCACGAGCAGGACGATCGCGACCTTCAGGAACACGATGACGTTGTTGAAGCGCGCCGACTCCTTGATGCCGATGACGAGAATGATTGTCAGCAGGCCAATGAGCAGCATCGCCGGCAGGTTGACGAGCGACCCGGTCCGGGTGAAATGACCGTCGGCAAACGCGAACGGCGCGCCGGAGATCTGCGATGGCAGCGGAATCCCGATCTTCCTCAGGAACTCGGCGAAATATCCCGCCCAGCCGACGGCCACCGTCGATGCGCCGAGGAGATACTCGAGCATCAGGTCCCAACCGATGATCCACGCGACGAACTCACCGAGCGTCGCATAGCCATACGTGTACGCGCTGCCCGCGATCGGAATCATCGACGCGAACTCGGCGTAACAGAGGCCCGCGAAGGCGCAGGCGAGGCCGGCGAGAATGAACGACAACACGACCGCATTGCCGGCATAATTCGCCGCGGCGGTTCCGGTGAGGACGAAGATCCCCGCGCCGATAATCGCGCCGATGCCGAGCAGGACGAGGTTCGTCGCGCCGAGCGCGCGTTTGAGGGTGTTCTCGCCCTCGCCGGTCGCCTCGTTCTGCAGGGACGCCATGCTCTTCGTAGACCACAAACCCATACCGGTTTTCTCCAGGGACGTAAGGGACAGGCCGCAGGAACAACGCACGCCCGCCCGTCGAGGTAGGGACCAACCGCGCGGGAAGTTGGGTCGCGGGTGCTGTCTTTGTCAAGCAAATTTCCCCCTGACACACGGGAGAAACGACACATGCGGCGCCGCGACGCGGCGCCGCATGTGAAGAGCTGCGAAGTCAGTGCGCGCTCAGGAGCTGTAGTTAGGCGCTTCGCGCGTGATCGTGACGTCGTGGGGATGCGACTCGCGCAGCCCCGCCGTGGTGATGCGGACGAATTCCGTCTCGGTGCGGAGCGCATCGATGTCGCCACAGCCGACGTAGCCCATCCCGGAGCGAAGGCCGCCGATCATCTGATAGAGCACGTCGCTCACCGGCCCGCGATATGGCACGCGTCCCTCGATTCCCTCGGGGACAAGCTTCTTCAATGACATCTCGCCTTCCTGGAAGTAGCGGTCGGCGCTGCCATCCTGCATCGCGGAGAGGGAGCCCATTCCGCGCACCATCTTGAAGCGCCGCCCCTCGAGCAGGAACGATTCACCAGGACTCTCCTCCGTACCGGCGAGCATGGATCCCATCATCACGCTCGACGCGCCGGCAGCGAGTGCCTTGACGATGTCTCCGGAGTACTTGATGCCACCATCGGCGATGACGGGTACGTCACCCGCACCGTCGACCGCTTCCATGATCGCGGTGAGCTGTGGAACACCGACACCCGTGACGACGCGCGTCGTGCAGATCGAGCCGGGGCCGACGCCCACCTTCACTGCGTCGACGCCGCGCTCCACGAGTGCGCGCGCGCCCGCGCGCGTCGCGATGTTGCCGGCGATGAGTTGCACGTCGGGAAGCGATTCGCGCAGCTTCGCGGTCGCGACGAGCACCGCGTCGGCATGACCGTGCGCGGTATCGACGACGAGCACGTCGACGCCGGCATCGACGAGCGCCTTCGCGCGCGTGAACACGTCGCCACCGGAACCGACGGCCGCGGCGACGCGCAGGCGCCCGTGCTGGTCCTTGTTCGCGTTGGGGAACTGTCGGCGCTTGTGGATGTCCTTCACGGTGATCAACCCGGTGAGCTTTCCGTCGGCGTCGACGACGGGAAGCTTCTCGATCCGATTGCGTCCCAGAATGCGCTCCGCTTCGTCGAGCGTCGTGCCGACCGGCGCGGTGACGAGACGCTCGCGCGTCATCGCTTCGCGGAGGGGGCGATCGAGATTTCGCTCGAACTGCAGGTCGCGATTCGTGATGATGCCGACGAGCTTTCCCTCGCGATCGACGACGGGCACGCCGGAGATGCGGAACCGCTGCATCAGCGCGCTCGCCTCGCGAAGCGTCGCGTCGGGATGCAGCGTGATCGGGTTGCGGATCATTCCGCTCTCCGAGCGCTTGACCCGATCGACCTCGGCGGCCTGCCGATCGATCGACATGTTCTTGTGCAGCACGCCGATCCCGCCAGCGCGGGCCATCGCGATCGCCATCTCCGATTCGGTGACGGTATCCATCGCCGCCGAGACGAGTGGGACATTGAGCGCGATGCCGCGCGTGAACCGGGTCGCGGTACTGACGTCACGCGGATGCGTCAGCGAGTGCCGCGGCGCGAGGAGGACGTCGTCGAAGGTGAGTGCTGGCTCGGCGCGCACGCGCGGAGGCGAGCCAGCCTGCTCTAAACGCGACGGCCCGCTT
Source organism: Gemmatimonadaceae bacterium (assembly GCA_025936015.1). Taxonomy (GTDB): domain Bacteria; phylum Gemmatimonadota; class Gemmatimonadetes; order Gemmatimonadales; family Gemmatimonadaceae; genus JABFXC01. The sequence goes on along the minus strand of JAICUE010000101.1, from coordinate 3,314 downwards.
CCGGAGCGATCCGGAGCGGGCCGTGACGATGAAGGAATCGTAGTCGCCATGGCGAAAGGTAGCCGCGGCGGCTCGGGAAGGCCAGCCCGCGAGGGATCGCCGAAGACTGCGCGGGCCGGAGGCCGCTGCCTAACGTTCGGCTAGCGCATCGCCCCACGAAGCCGGCGGCGGATCCGGGCCGGGAGGAAGAACGCCGCCGCCGAGAACACGGCGCGCAGGTTCATGTCCGCCAGGTCTTCGGCGGCGCCCGACCAGTGGGCCAGCAATGTCGCGCGCCCCGCATTGCCAATCAGCCGCTGGAGAGCCAGCACCAGCAGGTAGACGTCGTCGACCTCGCCGAAGAAGGGTATGAAGTCGGGGACGAGATCGACGGGCATCACGATGTACGCGAGCGCGCCGGCAACGAGCAGCTTGTCCATCCCCGAAACCCGCGGATCGGTCAGCAACCCGACGAGAAGGCGGAGATAGTTCGGCAGCTGCCGGATGTAATGCATCATCGTCTTCTTCGCGCCGCTGCGTGGACCGAGCGCGCCATCTTCGACGGGCGCCTCGATCGGCGCGGCACCGCGTGCCGCACCCGCGCTTCGATGGCTGCTCGTACCGCGGCGTCGCGCGGTCCTTTCCTGGCCTTTTGGGCTCACGTTGCCTGCTCTCCGGACCTCGGTGTTCCTGGCGTCGGCGGGGCGCTGGGTGCGCTGGCCGCGGGGCTGCCGGAGGCCGGTGTCCCGGTGGTGCGGGACCCGTTCACGCCGGCGGCGCCGGCGATGTCACTCGCAACAGACTTGCCAGCAGCCGCGACGCCCTCGAGCGCGGACATTGCCTGGCCCATGAAGCCCATCGCTTTCGAGATGGTCGTAGCCGAGACCTTGCCGGCCCGGAGCGAGTCTTCGACCGCGTCACCGAAGCGCTGGAAGATTGACGCGGGCGGCGCCGCACGCTCGGCATACCGCGACTCGAGAAACTCGACGTAGTCGAGAACCTGATACCCACGCTCGTCGGAGAGCGAGTCCAGCTTGCGAATGATCCGGTCCCGCAGATGCTGTTGCATGCGCCGCTCTCCCTGGGTCTTGCTGCTCTCTCGCGGTCAGCCCCGCCAGCGCGCCCGCGTCCCTCGCGCGTCGATGTGCACGTAGGGTGTCGCGTATCGCCGGCTCGTATATACACCCATGCCGCCGCGTAGCTCCGGATGATCCTGCTCGACCATCTCGACCGCGAGCGCGACGAGCCGGCTGTCGGCGGCAGTATAGCGTCCGTCGAAGTTCGCGTCGATCGTGACGTCAGCGGCATCGCCGTACTGGTGGCGGCTGTCGCGGGCCGACCGCTTCACGCCGATGTTGTGCATCGGGGTGCGGAAGCCGGAGTGCACGTCGAGCGCAACCGATTCGGCGTTCGCGGTGTCGCGCCCCTGCATGCGCTCGACCTGGGCGATCACGAGTTCGAGTTTGTCGAGCAGCTTCGGCTGGAGCGCCACGTAGCGCGGCCATGAAGACTGGCCATCGTGGTTCAGGAAATCCGCCACGCGCAAATGCGTCGTCACCGGGAGATCGACGTCCTCCGGGCCGACTTCGATGAACCCTTCCGGTGCATCGTGATGTCCGCCGAGGCGCTCCGCGAGATACGTCCCGATCTTGTAGCCGTTGAGCGACGCGCCGAGCTTCTCGGCGAAGGGAACGAGCACGGCGACCGTCATCTCGTCGACAACCTGGCGCTGCGTGCCTCGCAGGAGCGCGAGGTGATACATGCCTGGTGCGTCCGGCGCAATCAGCTCAGCTCCGCCGAGCGGAATCGGCGCGCCGGCGAGAGTATCGCTGCCGGTGCGAACCCACGAATACGTGAGGGTGGCAGGGTCGCCCTCGACCTCGAGCGGATACTCGACGCGCTCGCCGGGGAGGACCACGCGGAGCTTCACCTCGCCGCTCGTCCCGAACGCATCCGCACTCGGCGCGACGTCCATCTTCGCGAGCGCGAGGTTTTCAAAGGGCTTCCTGAGCAGGGATTGCGGGGGGTGCTGGAACTGCATCACGACCATTGCAGCGGTAGCGAACGCGGCGACGGTCAGCCAGCGAGCGCGGTCGCGGCGCACCGGGGGATGCGCCGCGCGGCGGTCACCGTGCATCAGCTACGGCTCCAGCGTGCGCGCCAGCCGCGGGCGTCGATGTGCGCGAAGGGGCCGTGCGCCCGTGTCGCGCGATAGACACCGCCGCCCCCGGCGAGCTCCGGGTAGGCGCGCTCGACGCGCTCCACCGCAGCGACGATGACTTTCGCGTCGCGCGAATCGACCCGGTGGTCGTGATTGAGGTCGTCCATCCGACCGTCCCGATTGTTGTCGACGAAGACGTCAGCCGCGTCGCCGAACTGGTGACGGCTGTCCTTCGCCCTCCCGCCTTTTCGCCCGACGCCCTGCGCGTTGTACTGCGGCGTCCGGAAGCCGGACATCACGGTCATGTGGTCGACATGGACGCCATGCGCATCCAGATCCTCGATCACGAGCTCGAGCTTGTCAATGAGGGCATCCTCGAGGACCATGTACTTGGGCCAAACGTCCTGCTGATCATGCGTGAGGAAGTCGCGGAGGCGGAAGTGCTCGGAGACCTGCATGTCCTGGTTCTCCGGCGTCACGACGACGAATCCGTCGGGGTTCTCGTAGGCGTCGCTGCGCAGCCGCCCGCGCTCCTCAGGCCAATAGCCGACCCGGTACGAGCCCACCGTCCCCTTCACTTTGGTGTCGAACGGAAGGAGCGTCATGAAGCTGATCGGCTGGTCGGCGATGCTGTCGGGGAGCGTGTAGATCCCCGGGCTGCTGACCGCGCTGTCACCGAAGAGCCGGGTGAGCAAGGGGACGGCGAAGGTCCCGCGCCGAGCAGAGACGAAACGGACGCGCAGCTTCCCGCTGCGGCCGTAGACCGTGTCGCGCGGAATCCCGGCGATGAGCGCCGTGGCGCTCGATGCGTCTGCCGCTTCGCCCGAGTCGGCGCGGACGAGATCGGCGGCGCCGTCGGCGCTGAATGCCCGGGCACGCAGAGTTTCGCCATGCGCGGCGCCCTTCGACGCACCAAGTGCGGTCGCGGCGATCGCTCCAATCCAGAGCGCGCGCGACGTCGCGCGCGCGAAATACTTCGTGTGCATCGTCTACTCTCTCCCTGGTAACCAGACGGGCGGCGGTGACTGGATCACCGCCGTCTCACGGCTTTGCGCGCCGGCTGACCAGCAACCGGCTTGCCCTTGGCAAGGAGCCCCGCCGAGGCGGGGGTGCAACCTGCTCTGAAGACAGTATAGACCTCAGAGAGGTAAAACTTCCAACACTACTTCGCGGT
>JAICUE010000092.1 GCA_025936015.1 Gemmatimonadaceae bacterium | reverse complement strand
CGCCATCGTCGACGTGCGGCAATCGACCGGGTGGCGGGAGCTGCGGGCGGTGCTCGCCGAAGGGCGGAGCGACGACATCCAGCGGCTGGCGCTGTCGCGAATCGCCGAGGACATGCCTAACGCGCACCGGGATTGCCAGCAGTTCTTCGAGTTGGTGTTCCGTCCGCGGCCGATCGGCACGGTGCGGTCGCTCGCCCGGGCGTTAGGCATCCTTCCGAGCACGCTGATGAGCCGGTTCTTCCGGGCCAGGCTGCCAGCCCCGAAGCGGTATCTCGCGACTGCGCGCCTCGTCCGGGCCGCGCGCCTGCTCGAGAACCCGGGGTTGTCCGTCGCCAGCGTCGCCAACCACCTCGACTACTCGTCGCCGCAGAGCTTCGGGCGCCACGTCCGCACGATGCTCGCGATCAGCGCGGTCGAGTTCCGTGAGCGGTATGACGGCGAAGGCATGCTGCGCCGCTTTCGCGAAGAGCTCGTGATTCCCTACGCTCCGGTGCTTCGCGACTTCTCTCCACTCACGTCGGTTCACCCCGCGCGGCATTGACGGTGAAGCGGGTGATCGACTGCCGAAGCCGCTCGGCAAGGTCAGCCAGCTGGTGCGATGAACTCGAGAGGGAACCGAGTGAGGCCTTCTGCGCCGATGCGGCATTGGAGGCCTCTTCGGCATGCGCCGCAGCCTCGACGGACACGTTCTCCATCGCGCGGATCGAGTCGGCGAGCGTGCTCATTGTTTCCGACTGGTCGCGGGAAACGGCAGCGGCGTCGCTGATCACGGCGGCGATGCGCTCGATCCCGGTGAGCACTGCGCCGAGCGCGGCGGTCGCGTCGGTGGCGACGGTCCCGACGCCGCGAACTTCTTCTTCGCCCTGGTTCATCGCGTGAACCGCGGATTGGATCTGATCGCGAACGCTGGCGATGGTCGCGGCAATTTCCCTGGCTGCCTGCTCGCTCTGTGCGGCGAGCTTGCCGACTTCGTCGGCGACGACGGCGAATCCCTTGCCGTGCTCTCCCGCGCGCGCGGCCTCGATCGCGGCGTTCAGTGCGAGGAGGTTCGTCTGTCGCGCGATGCCCGATACGGATTGAGCGAACTTGCCGATTCGCTCCGACGCGCTGGCGAGCGCGCCGACCGCAGTCGCCGATTCGCGGACCTTCTCGCCGATCGTGACCAGTGATCCCGCGGCGCGCCCGGTTGCCTCGCGGCTCGACGTCGCGGCGACGAGCAATGCTCGCGCATCGTTCTCCATCTCGGCGGCGCGGCCGCGCAGGCCGCTCGCCGCGTCGAGCGCGAGTGCGGTCTGGCGGACACCGGCAACGGCCTGCTGCCGCTGCTCCTTCAGCCGGTGGCTGACGTCGCCGACGGTCGCGGCGAACCCCTCGCCGGCGATGCTGATCTCGCCCGCCGATGCCGCCAGCTGTTCGGCGACCGCCGCGACCTCGTCGGACTCGTGCTGAACGCTGGCGATGAGCTGGCCGATCTCACCGAGCATGCGGTTGAAGCTGCGCTGCAGAAATCCGAGCTCGTCCGCGTATTTGCTCTCGGCACGAACCGTCAGGTTCCCCGCTTCAGCAGCGACCATGCACTCACGTGTCGCGCGAATGCGGCTGATGAGCTTCGATGCGATCGGGACGATCGAATGCGCGACAAGCAGGAGCAGCGCCGCGTCCACGAGGATCCATGTCGGTGATTGCGACAGCTCAGGATGATCGGCCCGGCCGAGCAGCATCGCGATGGTGAAGCCGACAGCCGACGCGACCGCGGTGAAATATCCGATCACGCGTCCGCGATCGAAGGAGTACGGGACGATCGCGAGGAAATAGATCACGATCAGCCCGGGCGATGCGTAGGTATAGACAATCGTACTGATCAGCGCCGCGTCGAAGGCGGCGAAGGCGTAGCGGAACCACCAGTGCCGCAGCCGGAGCGCGATCTGCGTGAGCAGCCAGTTGATGATGATCGCCGCGGCGGCAACGCCGAAGACCGTCCCGAATGTGACGTCGAGAGCGCCGAAGATCTTCGCGGCGAGAAATGAAAGCGCGATGACGACGGTGCTGGCGAGGCGCCGACGATAGCCGAGCCGGAAGGTGATGAGGTCCTTCTCGAGCTCTTCGTCATCATTCGACGCAATGCGTTGCGTGACCCGCGGGCCGGGCAGCACAGACTCGCGCAGGCGATTGCCGACGTCGCCGGGGGGCGTATACTGCCCGTGTCCGGTGGGGTGCCCGGGGCCGTGCGTGTTGCGGGAAGAAGTCGTGCCCACTGGTCCGGAATGCTGGTTAGGCCCCATTGCAGCGGGCGAACGACGTTAGACAACGCCCCAGTGAATCTGGAATGGATGCTGCATTCCACATTCGCACACGGCGCGACGGACACCACTGGTGGCCGCCGCCAACACCTCACGACGATCGACTGCGGTCGGCGGAAACGGCCTCCTAGTGCTCGAAGCCCAAGGCACGACTGTTCAACGACTGACGCATCAGGTAGTCGCCGCGCTCCAGGCAGGGGCACCGGCGCTCGCTGCGCGCTGGCGCACGGACGGCGCGCGCGTCGCTCCGGGCGCGCCCGTGCTCGACGCCGGCGCTGCGCACTCGGCGGAGGTGGTGCGCGCGCTCGACGCACTCGCCCGGGGAATTGGCGGCGCTTCGTGCTGGCAGGACGATCTCATTCGCGCCGGATGGGCGCTCGGGACGGAGGAGTTTCGTCTCGGCGCGTCATTGCATGCGCTGTTGAAGCAGGTGGATCTGCTCGAGGCGCTCACGCTCTACGCGCTCGAAACCGCGGCGGCGGAGGATGAAACGGCCACGGCCGCCGACGGCATTGCGCTGGCGCGCCGGCTGCAGCGGGCGCGGTCGCTGTTGTCGCTCGCGACGGTAAAGGGATTCACCGAGGCGTACTTCACCGAAGTCCGTTCTCGCTACCGGATGCTGCGACACGACCTGCGCAATCCACTCGGGACGATTCGCACCGCGGTCTCGCTCATGGAAGACGAGACGATTCCGGCCGAGATGCGGGCGAATCCGCGCTTCCGGACGATGGTGAAGCGCAATGCGTCCTCGATCGACACGATGATCGGGACGCGTCTGGCGGATACCGCGACTCGTGACGACGCATTCTCGTGGCACGTGGTGTCGCTCGTCGACGTCGTGCGCACCGTTCGCCGCGATCTGCGCGAAGACGCAGCCGAGGCGCATTGCGACATCGTCTGGCAGCTGGAGCTGCCGACGCTCCGCATCGACGCGTTAGGCGCGGAGCTCCTCCTGCGGATGGTCATCGGCTCCGTGCTGCGCGAAGCAGTGCCGCACACGGAAGTCCGAGTCGAGCTCGAGTCGTCCGATCGCGAGAGCGTCACGCTCGTCGTCAGGCACCAGGCCGGCGAGCAGCGCCACGCCGAGTGCGAGGCGGGGTTGACGCTCGCCGAGCGGCTGGCTGGCCGACTCGGTGGACGGGTGTGGCGCGACGAAGCGGTGCACGTCACGCTGCCCGTATCAATGTCCGGCGACGAGCGGGAGGATGTCGCTGGCGCGGGCTAACGCGCGAACGGCGTAGCCGGCCTGCTCGAGCGTCTCGCGGCCGCCCTCTTCTCGATCCACCAGCGCGAGCATACCGAGGACGCTTCCGCCCGCATTGCGGATCGCGGTCGCAGCTCTCAGCGCCGAGCCGCCGCTGGTGATGACGTCCTCGATCACGACGACGCGGTCGCCCTCACGAAATGGTCCCTCGACGAGCTTCCCGGTACCGTGCGCCTTCGCTTCCTTGCGCACGGTAAAGGCGCGGAGTGGACGCTCGGTACTCGCGCTCGCATAGCTGATCGCATAGCTGATCGGATCGGCGCCGAGTGTCAAACCACCGATGCTGTCAGGCGTCCATCCGGCGGCTTCGATCTCGGCGAGCGCGAGCGGGCCGATAAGTGCAAGGCCGTCGGGACTCATCGCCGTGAGGCGTGCGTCGACGTAGAACTCCGACTCGCGGCCCGAGGCAAGGATGAAGCGGCCTCGCTTCGCTGAGCGTTCAGCGAGAAGGCGGTGAAGCGCGGACCGGTCTGCGGGCATGGGTCGGAGCTTAGACGGCCTCGCCGGCGCCGTCAACGCGCGGGCCCTTTCGTCGCGGTGGGTACGCCCGTACTGTGGAGAACCCTTCATCCCGCGCCGTGCCATTCATTTCCCGCATCGGAATTCGCCGATCCACGGTCGTCATCGGCGCAGTCATCGCGTTCGTGCTCGCCGGGATCTACGCGGCCGATCGCGTCCTGATGCAGGCGGCGAGCGGGCGACTCCAGGTGACGGCGGCCGGGTCGGCGGCGATGGTCGAGAGCTTTCTCGCCCAGCGCGCCGATGCGCTTGCGGCACTCCGCGCGGTGTACGCCGATCGTCAGGCAGCGGGGCATCCCGCCGCGCTCGCGGAATACACGAAGGCGCTCGCCGATTTCATGCCGGGGATCGCTCGGCTGTGGATCGCCGACACGAGCGGGCGCATCATCGACGATGTTGCCGTCATGGGAGGCGAGCGGCTTCCGCCAGTCGACCTGGACACCATGACCGCGATGGGGTTGAGCCGGCTCGCCGACGAGGCGCGGCGAACCGCGCACCCGCTGGTGTCGCGGCCGGGGCAGATCTTCGGCGACCGCCGGGGGATCGTGCTGATGATGCCGCTCTGCGGCGGCGGGGAGCGCACGTGCTCCGGTTTCGTCGCGGCGCTGCTGTCGAGCGATGCATTCTTGACGGCGGCTCGACGCGCGCCACACACCGGCGAGTCGCGCGTCACGATCCTCAGCGGTCGCGACACGGTTGCGTTCCGCGACGAAACCGGAGGGGGATCAGTAGTCGAGACCACTGTCGCGTTCCGCGCGCCTAACGGCGGCGCCTGGCGCCTGGCGCTCGCGCAGGAGTCGACGATCGGTTCGTCGCGGGTGCTGCTCTGGACGGTTGGACTGGCCGCGCTCGTCGCGCTCGCCTGGGGGATGATGCGCGACCGCCGTGAGGCAGCACAAGCGGCGGAACGTTCACGGGAGCTCGAGCGGCTCTCGTCGGAAGCGCTGCGCGCGAACCGCGCGAAGAGTGAATTTCTCGCCAACGTGTCGCACGAGCTGCGAACGCCGCTGAACGCGATCGTCGGCTTCGTCGACCTGCTGCGCGACGGCGTCTACGGAGAGCTCGGCCCGCGCCAGGTTGCGCCGGTGGAGCGGATTGCGGCGTCGGCCGGCCACCTGCGGCATCTCGTCGACCAGGTGCTCGACATCGCGAAGATCGCCGCGGGCCGGGTCGAGGTGCACCAGGAGTCGGTCGACCTGCGGCCGTTCGTCTTCGACGTCGCAACGGAGATCGAGCCGCTGGTGTCGGAGCGGCAGCTGGGAATTTCGATGACGATCTCGTCGACGCTGCCGCGCGTGCGAACCGACCCCGCGCACCTGCGACAGATTTTGCTGAACCTCATCGGGAATGCGGTGAAGTACACGCCGTCAGGGATCATTCAGGTGAAGGCGCGCTTCGTCGACGGGGTGGTGCCTGGCGATACCTCGACGCCGGCGGGTTCGGAGCTGCGCGCGCGGTCGCCCGATCCGACACGGCCGTGGGTCGCGCTGCAGGTTGGCGACACCGGGATCGGGATCGCCCCCGCCGATCATGCGCGCGTCTTCGAGGAATTCGAGCAGGTCAATGCCGGTCCGCGAGGCGATTCGATGCAGCGCGGCACGGGCCTCGGCCTGCCGATCTCGCGTCGGCTCGCGCGACTGCTCGGCGGGGAAATCACGCTGCAGAGCGAGCTCGGGAAGGGAGCGACCTTCACCGTCTGGCTTCCGGTCAATCCGGCGGACATCCGTGTCAGCCCGCCGCGGCAGACGACGCCGAGCGGCTCCCCCGTCATCACCCCCGCGCGTTAGGCACGACCGGACACCGCTGGGCACTCCCGGCCAGCTCGCTGCCTAACGGCCGCCCGGCGAATCGCAGCCGGTGCCGTGCGCGGTCAACGCTTCTTCCGGCCACGAAAGAGGGCGCGTGCCTTCTCGAGCAGGGTTTCGTCGTCGTCGGGGGCGGCGGCCGGAGCTGCCGGCTGGTTCGCGGCGGTGGCGACCGCCGCGCGGAAGGCCGCGGCGAACTCGCGAACGCTCGGGTAGCGCTTCGCCGGATCGCGCGAGAGGCCGCGCATCACGACGCTCTCGATGGCTGGAGCGATGTACAGCCCGTCCTTCGCCTTGCCGAGCGGGGTTGGCGGCTGGGAAAGCAGCTTCGTGAACATCTCGCGCGGGGTGCGCGCACCGTAGGGGTGGCAGCTCGACAGCAGGTAGTAGGCGATCGTGGCGAGGCTCCACTGGTCGGCCGCCGGGCTCACCATCTCGCCCGAGAGCGCTTCCGGCGCGACATACAGCAAGGTGCCGACGAAGAAACCGGCGCGTGTCAGCCGCTCTTCCGCGCCGATCTCGGTGTCAGCGGCGATCCCGAAGTCGAGGAGCTTCACGTTGTGCGTCGCCGGGTCGTACATCACGTTGTCCGGCTTCAGGTCGCGGTGAACGATTCCCGCGACGTGAGCGGCGTGCACCGCCTCGGCGATCTGCTCGACGATTCCCGCTACCTCGTCCGGCGCGAGCGGCGCCTTGCGGCGTGCATAGCGCTCCAGCAGCTCGCCCGCCGCCCATTCGGTAGCGATGAAGTGGAGGCCGGCATCGCCTTCACCGATCTCGATCGTCCGGACCACGCTCGGGTGATGCACGCGCGAACCGAACCGCGCTTCGCGAACGAAGCGGGCGACCGCGGTACGATCCTCGCGCAATTTCTCGCGAAGGACCTTCACGGCCACCGTACCATGCTCGGGATGCTCGGCCCGGTAGACCGCTGACGTTCCCCCTTCACCGACGAGTGCGGAGAGGGTATATCCAGCGAGATTGCGCCCGACGATCGATTGATGCGACACGCGGCGAACCTAATCCTGCCCCCGAACCGTGGCAAGCGACCGCGACGCGCGCTAGTCTAGGCGAAGCAGCGGCGACGGTTTGTAAGCAATCCTATTCCGAGACTGAATTCATGCTCGATCCTCTCCGCGCCAGCATCGCAGTCTCGAACTCCCGCGCGCCGCACGCTGCGCGGGCGGCGATCGCGCTGGTCACAGCAGCAATCATCGCGGGCGGCTGTTCACATCGTCCTCCCGTCGACAACGCGACGACACCCGCCGACCGGTCGCGAAACGCATCCTTGGCGCTCGACGTGTCGCGACTCTATCGCGATGCGGGGCTCATCGTCGAGACGACCCCGGTCCCCTTCGTCGGAGCAACCGACGTATTCGCCAGTGAAACGCCGGACACGACGCTGCTGCTCGTCACGCTGTCGTTGCCGAATCGTGCGCTCACCTTCGTGCATGAAGGTGATCACTATCGCGGTGCATATGACGTGATCATCGACGCCCGTCGCAACGGCAGCTCGGTGAAGCGCGAGCAGGGGCGGCAGACGGTTCGCGTCGCATCGTATCGTGAAACGAGCCGCGGCGACGAAAGCCTCATTTTCCAGCAATATCTCCGGCTCGCCCCCGACAACTACACACTGAACCTGACGGTGCGCGACGCCGAGAGTGGCCGGACGACGACGCACGATGCGCAGGTGGTGGTGCCGCGCATCGCCAGGACCGGGGCGTCGTCGGCGGTTGCGGTGTACGAAGCAAGTCCTCGCTCGGGGCGCGACACGCTTCCTGCGCTGGTGCCGAACCCGCGCGGCGCGGCGGTGTTCGGCCAGGACACCGCGGTATTCGTGTACGTCGAGCGTTATGGCGGCGCCGGCGCGGTGCAGGCCGAGGTTCGCAACGCGGCTGGAAACGTGGTCTGGCGCGATTCGCTGATGCTGCCGACGCACGACAGCCTGACAAGCGGGATCTTCTCGCTGCCCGTCGCCGAGATCGGGCCCGGCATCGGCACGTTCGTGAGCTGGCGCGGAGCGGATTCGGACACCGCGCGCACGCGCGTCATCATCAGCTTCGCCGAGGGACTCGCGATCACTTCGTTCGACGACATGCTCTCGTACCTGCGGTACTTCGCGCTCCCCGAGCAGCTGCAGGCGTTGCGGTCGGCGCCGCTCGCGGATCGCGGCAACGCGTGGCTCGCGTTCCTGCGGTCGACCGATCCCGATCCGGCAACACCGGAGAACGAAGCGCTCCGCGATTATTTCGTGCGCATCGAGCAGGCGAATCAGCGCTTCCATGAAGATGCGGGCGCGGGGTGGCTCACCGATCGTGGCCGTGTGTTCATCACGCTCGGTGATCCGGACCAGATCTACGACCAGGGGCAGAACGACATCGTGCAGCGTGGCCGCGTCCAGATCTGGGAGTACACGCAATACCGGACACAGCTCGTCTTCGTCGACCAGTCGGGGTTCGGCCGCTATCGCATGACGATGACGAGCGAGATGGAATTTCAAACCCTGGCGCGGCGCGTTCGCGAGAAGTGAACGACAGCGCGCCACCGAGCGCGCCATCGGTCCGGCGCGAGCTCGCGCGGAAGGCGATTCATCTTTCGAGTGCGACAGTACCGGTCGGACTCGCACTCGGCATCGATCG
>JAICUE010000200.1 GCA_025936015.1 Gemmatimonadaceae bacterium | reverse complement strand
CGGAAGCCAGCGGTAGCGCTCCATGTTCGCGGCGATCTGGCCGAGCCGGTAGTCGGCGGGGACGTTGAGCGCCGCGAGCGTGCCGGGGCCGAGCAGGCTGTCGACGACGATGCCGTGCGTCGCCTGGAAGTGGGCGACCGCGCCGGCGAGGCCGTCGTCGTACAGCACGCCGTCGGGCAGGAGCGTATCGGGCGGCGTCGGCGCGGCCGGGCGCGGCGCGCCGGCGGCGATGAGACCTTCGACACGCAGGCGGTCGTAGAGCGCGTTGAGTCGTGCCGGCGTGTCGACGTCTCCCGGCTTGAGCGACTTCCCGGCAGGGACGGGCTTCCAGCCGCCAGCCGCGACGATCCCGCGGAAGCGCTGCAGCTCGTGGCGGAGTGCATCGTAGTCCTGCTCCTGCGGGCGGAGCTGGGCGATCGCCTTGACCAGGTCATCGGAGCGGATCACGTCGACGAGCGCGCTGTCGACATCCTCCTCGCGCGGATCGATGTGCCAGTCCTGCGACATCTGGCGCGGATCGACCTGCCCGGTCAGATAGTCACCGCCGAGCGCGGCGTAGGTCGCGGTGAGGATGACGTCGGCGTCGGCGAGCGCGGCGGCGGTAGGCGGCTGCTTCGCGCGCGCGGCCGCCAACGCCCTGCCTAACGCGCTCAGCGGATAGGAGCTGAGCTCGAGGGCATCGCTGTCGGCGGCGGCGATCGCCTGCAGGAGCGCGGCGGTACGCGCGCCGCGAATCCCCTGCGGGTCGAGCCAGAGCGGGCTGTCGCCGTACTTCGAGTAGAGGCCGGCGGTCCGCTCCCAGGCGGACTTGTTCAGCGGTGACGGCGCTTCGCCCGCGAGACGTTTGGCAATCGCGGCACGAACCGAATCAGCGGGGACGCCGCGGACGACGGTGACCGATTCCGGCCGCCAGCTCGTGTCGGCGGGAGGAAGGTCGAGGCCGCGGTGGAGGGCGACCTTCGGGTCGTGGCGCTTGCAACCGGCGAGCGTGGCGAGGCAGAAGAGCAGCGCGAGCGGCATCCGGCTCGCCGTGCGCGCGAATTTATTGGTAACAATCATCACTAAATCGAGCTCGAGTGGAGCAGGCCGCTGGATGCGGCTTGCGGCAAAGGGAGCACAGCGGTGCATGGCGAGAGTCGGGCCACCACGCCTGGCACTTCTACACCAGTTGGCGCGCTGGGGTCGCCGACCGACTGCTGCGCGAGCGGACGACGCAACGGCAACGGGATTTATCACAGGAGGCACGGAGGACACGGAGGGTTGGATGAAGGGCGTTACACCAAAAGCCTTCTGCAGCAACGCTCTTGCAGCACCGCCTTCTGCAGCGAAGCTTCTCGTCAGAGGCGACCGGCCTCCTCCAGAAAGCAGTTGCTCCTGCAGCGCCTTCAACAAACCGTCCGTGTCCTCCGTGCCTCCTGTCAATAATTCCCGCCGTTGATGACGCCTTAAGCAAACCGGGACTCTCCTCGTTGCACCCATGAATGAGGGAACTTTCGAGCGAATTCCGGATTGAACAAGCATGAACAACACACATCGAATCGAGTCCGTTGTCGCGGGGACGGCGCTGGTGGTCGCGGCGTTCGCGGGAACGACGAGGCTCAGCGCGCAGGCGACGCGGAGTACGCACGCGCAGCAGTCCGCGACAGCCGAGGCGGCACCGGCGTTCGTGAAGCCGAGTGACGCGGTGCTCAAGCAGAAGCTGACGGCGGAGCAGTACGCGGTGACGCAGCGTGACGCGACGGAGCGGCCGTTCAACAACGAGTACTGGAACAACCACGAGGCGGGGATCTACGTCGACGTCGTCTCGGGCGAGCCGCTGTTCAGCTCACTCGACAAGTTCGACTCGGGGACGGGCTGGCCGAGCTTCACCCGGCCGCTCGAGCCGTCGAACGTGAAGACGGGCTCGGATCGCACGCTCGGGATGGAACGCACCGAGGTCCGGTCGAAGGCCGCGAACTCGCACCTGGGCCACGTCTTCAACGACGGGCCGGCGCCGACGGGGCTTCGCTACTGCATGAACTCGGCGGCGATGCGGTTCATCCCCGTCGCGAAGCTCGAGGCGGAGGGGTACGGCAAGTACCTGCCGCTGTTCAAGAGCGCGAAGAAGTAGCGCCGCCTAACGATCGGCGGTAAGCGGTAAGCGGTCAGCGAACGGCGTCACCGCAGTGCGGTTGAACGCCGTCCGCTGACTGCTTGATGTTGCTTACTGCGTACGGCTTACAGCCGCTACCAGCGCGGATCGTTGCCGAGAAGGACTTCGATCTCGGAAACGGGGACCGGACGCGAGAAGAGGTAGCCCTGGGCGGAGGAGCACCCCATCTCGCGCAGCGTCGCGAGCTGGCTCTCGTTCTCGACGCCCTCGGCGATCGCGATGACGCCGATGTTCATCGCCAGGTCGCGGACCGTGTTGACGAGCTGGCGGTAGAGCGGGCCGCTGTCCATCTGCATCACGAAGCTGCGATCGATCTTGATCCCGTCGAGCGGGAGCTGATGCAGGTAGCCGAGCGATGAGTAGCCGGTGCCGAAGTCGTCGAGATAGATCTGGATGCCTAACGCGCGGAGCTCGGTGAGGAGCTCGCGGGTGCGGGCCGGCTCGGCGATCGCGAAGCTCTCGGTGATCTCGAGCTTGAGGGTGTGCGGATCCAGGCCGGCGGCGGCGACGGTGCCGGCGACGCTCTTGACGAAGTTCTGCTGTGCGAACTGCCGCGGCGAGAGATTGACGCTGATCGCGAGCGGCGCGGTGCGCGGGAAGCGCTCCTGCCAGCCGACCATGTCGGCGCAGGCGCGGGCGAGCACCCACTGGCCGATCGGGACGATCAGGCCCGTCTCTTCGGCGAGCGGGATGAAGTCGAGGGGCGGAATCAGCCCGCGCGTGGGGTGGCGCCAGCGAAGCAGTGCTTCGAGCTCCGTGATCCGTCCCGACTCGAGCGTGATGAGCGGCTGGTAGAAGAGCTCGAACTCCGAGCGCTCGACGGCGTGACGGAGATCGGTCTCCATCCGGAGTCGGGCCAGCGCTCGGGCGTGCATCGCGCTGTCGAACATCTCGTAGCGGTTGCGACCCGCGTGCTTGGCGCGCGACATCGCGATCCCCGCTTCCTGCAGCATCTTCGCCGGCGTGGTCAACCCCGATGAACTGAGCACGATCCCGATGCTCGCCGAGGTGTAGACCTCGCCGTCGCTCGTCTCGATCGGTGCGGAAATCGACTGCTGCATGCGCTCGGCGACGCGACTGCCGTCGCTGTCGTCGGAGAGACTCTCGAGGAGGATCGCGAACTCGTCGCCGCCGCTGCGGGCGATCATGTCTTCGCCGCGTACGCACGATTCCAGGCGGCGGGCGATGACCGTGAGCACCTCGTTGCCGGCTTCGCGACCCAGACTGTTGTTGATCGACTGGAAGCGATCGAGGTCGAGGGCAAGCACCGCGAAGCGAAAGTCCTTGTGGCGCCGGCCGCGCTCGAAGGCGTGGGCGAGCCGGTCGAGGAACAGCGTGCTGTTCGGAACGCCGGTCAGCGAATCGCGGAGCGCCTTTTCGTGGAGCGCTTCTTCAGCGATCAGGTGGTCGGCGAGCTCCTGGTGCAGCTCGAGGTCGATCGCGAGGAGTGCCGCGACATCGCGGACGACCGCTTCGTCGGCCTTGCTCCAGGGATGCGGCTCGTCGAGGACAACGAGGAGGGTGCCGACGGGAGTCTGCGAACCGCCATGGCCCGACGCCGAAGCATCGTTGCGCATGAGCGGAACCGCGGCGTAGGCGGCGCCACCGATGTCACCGGCGGACTTGGCGAAGGAGCCACCGAAGCCGCCGCCCGCATTCTTGTTGTTGACGTCCGCGCAGAACGAGGTGTAAGCCTCGCTCGACGGCGGAAGCACGAAGAGCTGGATGGCAGGTTCGACCCCGGCTGCCGCGGCGGTCGGCGACTCCTGGGCGTTTCTCTCTTCAGGACATCGCGTCAGCGCTGCGGCGATCAGTCGCGTCGCGTGCTCGATCGAGGCTTCCCAGAGTCCGGTCGCCTGGCGCTCGAGGGTGTTGCCGCCATTCCCCCGCGGGGCGTCGAGAAACTGGGTGGGCGGCTTGGGAGGCATCGTCGGTAGACGAATGAAGCCGCCGTCAGGCTACAGAACGCGCCCCGAAGAGCGTACGGGCCAGTGGTTCAGGCCGTCCAGCTCAGGGCGACGAGCGCCTCGGGCGACAGCTCCCGCCAGTTTTCGGGATAGCTGCGGACGCGGCGCATGACGCCATCGGTCTCGAATACGAGCGTATTGCGGCCGCGCCGGTCGTACGACGCGGGAGCCAGCTCGTAGACGCGCCACTCATCGTGTCCGATCATGATGACCAGGGCGTTGGCGGCCCCGGTATCGTAGTTTGTCATCTGGCGCCCAGCCTCGGGCGATTACGGGAAGGAGAACGATGCGTACGTGAGCCGTCTCGCAAGAGCGTGGCCAGTCCGCGCGCGTCCGGCTTCAATCCAGCTCGTCGATCGAGCGTGGCCAGTCCTGCTTGAGCAACCGCGACATGGCCCGATCGGCAAGAAGCCGCCCCCCGGTCTGGCAGCGCGCGCAGTAATTGGTCTCGTTCGTCGCGTAGCGAATCCGCTGCACCGGGGAGCCGCAGACCGGGCAGGGCTGCCCGAATCGCCCGTGCACCGCCATCTCGTCGTGAAACGCGGTGACCTCTTCCGGGAATCCGTCCGCAACGGCCGCGCGAAGGCGATCGGTCCACTCGCGAAGTGTGACGAGGGTCGCATCGTACAACCGCGCAACCTGCTCCTCGTCGAGCTTCGACGTGAGCAGGAGCGGCGAAAGCCGAGCGCGATGAAGGATCTCATCGGAGTAGGCGTTGCCGATGCCGCTGAACAAGCGTGGATCGGTGAGTGCCCGCTTGAGGGTATGGTTCTCCGAGCGCAATCGCTCAGCGAATTGCGCGATCGTGCTGCCGAAGAGCTCGAGGCCGCCCCGCTCGAACGGTGCGAGGCCGGCCTCGCCGGCGACCAGATGAATCGACGCGCGGCGTGTCGAGCCGGCCTCGGTGAGGAACAGCGTCCCCGTGTCGAAGACGAACGCCGCGAGGGAAATCTTTCCCGGAGACTTCTTTCCCGATGGGCGCCAGCGCAGGCGGCCGGCGATCATCAGGTGGATCACCGCGAACAGGTCACCATCGAACCCGATGACGATGCGCTTCCCCATTCGCCGGATCCCCGTGACGTGCCGACCGGCGAAGTCCGCGGCGACAGGGCTGACCGAGCGGAGGACGAACACGTTGCGAACGTCGAGCTCGCGCAGCGGGTGGCCGACGACCAGCGCGCGCAACCGCTCGATGTAGACTGTGACGTCGGGGAGCTCCGGCACGATCGGCGAAGTCGGGTTCGAAAGTCAGCCAGCTCGGGGTGCCGCCGCTGCCTAACGGTCGCGGCGGAGGGTCAGGGTGAACGTCGAGCCCTTGCCTTCCGTGCTCGCGACGGTGAGCGACCCACCCATCGCCGATGCCAGGCCGCGCGAGATCGAGAGCCCGAGGCCGGCCCCGGCGCGCGGGTTGTTGAGGGTGCGCCCGAGCTGCGTGAACGGCGAGAAGATCGCATCGAGCTTGTCGGCGGGAATCCCGACCCCCGAATCG
>JAICUE010000248.1 GCA_025936015.1 Gemmatimonadaceae bacterium | reverse complement strand
TGGAACGGTTCGCCGCGCAGCACGATCGGCGAGACTGGCCGCGACATCCCGCCTTCGGCAAGCTGTCGCGGGACAGTTGGGGGGTGCTCGGCTACGTGCACACCGACCATCACCTGCGGCAGTTCGGGGTGTGAGCGTCGCACGCCGGCCACTGCGGCCGGCGTGCGAACCGCTGCTCTAGAACCGCAGCGTCGAGAGGTAATCGTAGTCCCGCTTCGCGCTCTCGAGCGGGATGCCGGGATAGGTCTCCTGCTCGACGTACAGGAACTTGTCGTCGATGTTCGGGATCATCGCCAGCAGCTGCTTGAAGTCGATCATCCCCTTTCCCAGCTCGCTGTCGGTCGGCGCGCCGAGGCGCGCGGCGTCCTTGATGTGAAAGAGGTAATAGCGCGAGCCGTACTTGCGCATGAGGTCGAAGGGATCGCGCCCGCCCTCTACCGCATTGCCGGTGTCGAGCTGCAGGCGGACGAGCGACGGGTCGGTGCGGTCGGCGAGGATGTCGTACGGCATCTGCCCTTCGATGCGCGGCGAGTAGTCGTACGCCTCGTCGTGGAACGCCATCCAGAGGTTGTGTGCACGCGCCTGACGGCCGGCTTCGTTGAGCTTGTCGGCCCAGCGGCGGTAGTCGTCGAGCGTCGCCTTGCCCGGACCGTACGGGAGGCTGGCGAGGACGATGTACTGGTGGCCTAACGTTCCCGCTTCGTCGAACACCGCGTCGAGGTTGTCGAACGAGTCCGCATCGATGTGCGTGGACGGAGCGCGGAGGCCGAGCTGGTCGAGGAGCTGCCGGAGCTGGGTGGCCGGCATCCCGAAGTTGTGCATCGACGAGAGGAGCTCGACATCCTTGTAGCCGATCGCGGCGATGTTGCGCAGCGTCGCCTCGAGGTTGTTCTTCGCGTCGTCACGCAGGGAGTACAGCTGCAGCCCGATGCGCTGGAGATGGCGGCTGCCGGGATTGGTGGCGGCGGCGCGGTGCGCGGAGGCGGTGACGCAGCCGCCTAACCGCGTGGCGGCGGCAGCCAAGCCGATGGAAGTGAGGAAGGTGCGACGATGCATGGTCACTCGAGGTGAGAGGCGATGTGCTCACCCGTCGGCGTAACGGCGTCGTTCAGCGAACGGGGGCTCGCACCTAACGATACACGCCGATCGACGCGCGTCGAGGGGCAGGAGCGAACCCCGATGCCTCGCACTGGAGTTCGTGAGGCCTGATCGGATCGAGCTCAGTGCGCCGCAGCGGCCGCGTGCTTCGTGAACCCCTGCGCCGCGAGCCACCAGTAGAACTCATCCACCCAGTGGTCGCTGGTCGTGCCCTGCTTCTTCAGGCCGAAGCCGTGGCCGCCGGCGCTGTAGACATGGACCTCCGGCTTGATACCGGCCGCGGCGAGCGCGTCGCGAAAGCGCGGAAGCATCTTCGGGACGACGTTGTCATCCTGCGCCCAGGCGAGGAAGATCGGCGGCAGCGACGACGGGATCGTCGGCATGACGCCGAACGGCGCGCCGTAGATCATGGCCGCGAAGTTCGGGCGACCGGCGCTGTCCGCCTGGAGCAACGCGCCGCTGGCAACCATTCCGCCCGCGGAAAACCCGATGATGCCGACGCGGTCGGTCGCGAGGTGCCACTGTGTCGCGTGCTGCCTGACGACCTTCAGCGCCTGGATCGCGTCAGCGATTCCATAACGCGCGGCGGTGTCCTGGTCCATCTGCGGAATCCCGCTGCCGCGCTGCTCGATCGTGCGATACTTGAGCAGGAAGGCGGCGACGCCGCGCTGCTGGAGGAAGCGCGCCAGGCCTTCCCCCTCGAGCGTCGTCGCCAGCGCGATGAAGCCGCCGCCGGGTGCGATGATGACGCTGGCGCCGGTCGCCTTCGCGCGATCGGGTAGGTACGCGGTAATCGTCGGCGTCACGACGTTCTGGATGACGGTGCCGACCGGCGTGTTCTTGTAGACGTGCTCCTGCTGCGTCCAGTGCTCGGAGCCGGGCGCGACACCGGGCCAGATGTTGATGGTCTGGGCGTGGGCAGGCGAGACGAGGGCCGTGAGACAGCTGACCGCGAGCACGCACGAACGCCGGATGACAGCTACCTTCTGCATCGTCCCTTCCTCAGTGAGCGTGAAAACCCGCACGTCCTCGCGTCCCCGCGTGCGTCAGTGACGACGATAAGCAGGCTGGCCCGACGCCCACGATTCCGCGGCAGTTGCGGCATCATCTAGCTGCAGCGCGGCGACTTGATCGGGGGGACCGGCCCATCGTCCGAACGCGACCGCACCGTCGGTACGCCGAAGCGACTGCGTCCAGTCCGTCACCAGCGACAGCTGGTCGCGGCCACGGCGATATTGCTGGCCCAATCGCCCGAAGTCATCGCCGGGCATCGTGTACACCTCGCGTCCACTGCGGGCGAACTCGACGCGCGTGAACGACTCATCCGCACTGTCGAACACCGCGGCCGCCTGCAGCACTCCGCGCCACAGGTCAGCTGGCGCGAAGGCGTCAGCCCGTTCCAGGTCGAGCACGAGCGTGCTCCAATCCACATAATTGCCGTAATGCGCGCGGAGCTGGAAGCCGTTGTTGCGGTAGTCAGTCGACAGTCTCGCCGTCAACGGCCGGTCGAGTCGCACGCTGTTCATGAGCCACGCGAGGCTACCGACAGCCACCAGGATCACCAGCGGCCAAACCGAGCGCGGCGCACGCCGACGGCGGCGCCGAGCCGGCTGCCTGACGCCATCGCGCAGCGTCGTGGCCATCCCGCCTAACGCGCCCCGTCGAGCTTCGCCGCGGCAGTCGTGATCACTCGCGCCGCGTTCCCGATCGCCGCGCCGAGCCGCGTCATCGAGTCGTCGATCCCGGCGAACTGCTTCTGCTCGATCGCCTCGCGCACGGCCGGCATCGTCTTCACGCCGTAGCCGGTGTAGAAGCCCGGCGCGTACAGCTCGTGGACGAACCAGGGCCGGCCGGGAAGCCCTTTCGCGTCAGTCAGCGCCCGTTCGACCTTGATCAGCTCGGCGTTGACGTCGCGCATCGTCGAGCTGCTGAGCACCGTGTCGCCGCGTGCCTTCGCCCTGCCTAACGCTTCCTCGTAGCGTGAGGCAGCGGTGCCCAACGCGTCGACGGCGTTGTCGAGCGGCGCGAAATTCAGGTACGGCGGAATCGAGTCGCGCTTCGGCGCATAGGTCGGCTCGTGCGGATCGGAGATCGCCGCGTACACCCCCTCGTCGAGCGCCTTCGCCGTCTCGCGCGCCTTCGACTGCTCGTCGGTAAGCAGGGTCTTCAGCTCGTCGTCGTAGGTCTTCACCGTCTGGGCGAGGTCCTTGAACTCGTACGGGAGCACCTCGGCGTCGGCGAGCCGCATCACCGCGATGCCGGCCGTCTGCGCGAGGGCCCGCCCGTAGACGAAGCTGGTGTCGGCGAAGTGGGTGTACCAGTAGAAGTCGTCGTAGACGCTGTGATAGATGCCGCCGCCATCCTCGCCGCCATAGCCGAGGTTGAGCGAGGGAATCCCGAGGTGCTGCAGGAACGGCGTGAAGTCGGAGCCCGAGCCTAACGCGCCGATGTGGAGGTCGGTGCGGTCGCGGGCGTCGGCGCGCTCCTGCTTGTCTCCCTCGGCGATGGCCTGGAGCTGGTCGCGCTTCCAGACGGTGAGGTTGGTCTCCGGATCGGTGACGTCCTTGGCGACATCGTTGATGAAGCGCTCGAGGATATGCGATCCTTCCATCCCGAGGTAGCCGCGGCCGTTGCCATCGGAGTTGATGTAGGCGACGGCCTTCGCCTTCAGCTCGTCATCGTGCGCCTCGACCCATTCGGTGCTGCCGAGGAGGCCGGGCTCCTCGCCATCCCACGCGGCGTAGACGATGGTGCGACCCGGATGCCAGCCCTGCTTCACGAGCGTGCCTAACGCGCGGGCCTCTTCGAGCTCGGCAACGAGGCCGGAGATGGGATCCTCGGCGCCGTTCACCCAGGCGTCGTGATGGTTGCCGCGGATCACCCACTGATCCGGGGACGATGTGCCGGCGAGCTTCGCGATCACGTCGTAGATCGGCCGCGTCTTCCAGTCGGATTTGACCTTGAGGTGGACGCGTGCCGGTCCCGGGCCGAAGCGATACGTGATCGGCAGGCCGCCGCGCATCTTCTGCGGCACGACGCGGCCGCCGAGGGCGGCCAGCAGTGGCTGCGCGTCGCCGTAGGAGATCGGGAGGACGGGAATCTTCGTGATGGTGGGCGAGGTCGCGACCGTCAGGCGCTTCGCGCCCGGCGTCGCCGCCACGCCGGGAGTGAGTGGATCGCCGGGATAGAGGGGCATGTCGGCGACGCTGCCGCGCTGGACGCCGTTGTCCGGTCGCATCGGACCGTTAGGGAAGACCGCGCCGCCACCGTAGCCGTCGTTGGCGGGATCGGAGTAGATGATGCAGCCGACCGCGCCATGCTCGGCGGCGACCTTCGGCTTGATCCCGCGCCATGTCTGCCCGTAGCGGGCGATGACGATCGCACCCTTCACCGAGACGCCCTGCTTCTCGAGCTCGACGTAATCGGCAGGCGCGCCGTAGCCAACGTAGACGAGCGGCGCGGTGACGTCGCCGTCGATCGAGTAGGCGTTGTAGCTCGGGAGCTGCTCCTTCAGCTGCGACGTCGTCGGATCGGTCGCGATCGCCGGTTCCTGCAGCTTCGCGGTGAACTTCGTCGGCGCGACCAGCTCGACGACGCGCTCGAGCGGTGTCGGGAAGAGGACGTCGAAGCGCTCGATGTGCGCATCCCATCCATAGGACTTGAAGCGGGCGAGGATCCACTGCGCATTGGCGCTGTCGTAGGGCGAGCCGACGTGATGCGGACGGGCCGAGAGGTGGCGCATCGCCTCGCGCATCGTGTCCGGCGCAGGGATCGCCTTGAACTTTGCTTCCCAGTCGAGCTCCACCTTCGCCGCAGCCGGCGAGAAGCCGCGGAGGTCAGTGACGGCGGGTGCGGCGGCGACGAGGATCAGCGCGGCCGGGAGGGCAGCGAG
>JAICUE010000545.1 GCA_025936015.1 Gemmatimonadaceae bacterium | reverse complement strand
GGACCGAGGAACATGAGGTAGGTGCGCACGGTGTCGGCGCCCCAGTCATCCATGTACTGGTCGGGGTTGACCACGTTGCCGCGCGACTTCGACATCTTCGCGCCCTCGCGGATGATCAGGCCGTGCGCGCGGAACCTGGTGAACGGCTCCTCGAAGTCGATCATCCCCGCGTCATGCAGCACCATCGTCACGAAGCGCGAGTACAGCAGGTGCAGCACCGCGTGCTCGTTGCCTCCGATGTACGTCGTCACCGGCAGCCAGCGCTTCGTCAGCGTCGCGTCGAAGGCGACGTCCTCGCGATCGGCGCTCGGGTAGCGGAGGAAGTACCAGGCGCTGTCGAGGAAGGTGTCGGAGACGTCGGTCTCGCGGCGCGCTGGCGCGCCGCACTGCGGACAGGGAACGTGATACCACTCGGCGTGGCGCGCGAGCGGGGAGACGCCGGAATCGTCGGGCCGGAAATCCTCGACGAACGGGAGCTCGACGGGGAGGTCTTTCTCCGGCACCGGCACCGTGCCGCAGGCGTCGCAGTAGATGATCGGGATCGGCGGACCCCAGTAGCGCTGCCGCGAGATGCACCAGTCGTGCAGGCGGAAGGTCGTCACCTCCTCGGCGGCGCCGCGCTCGGCGAGCCAGCTGACGATACGCGTCTTCGCGTCGGCCACCGTCGGGCCATCGAAGTCGCCGGAGTTGACGATGCGCGCGCCATCGACGGTGACGTCGGCCGCCTCGAGCGGAGCGTCAGCCGCGGCTTCCGGTCCGGCGACGACGCGCACGATCGGCAGGCCGAATTCCGTCGCGAACTCGAAGTCGCGCTCGTCGTGACCCGGGACGGCCATGATCGCGCCGGTCCCGTACTCCATCAGCACGTAGTCCGCGATCCAGACCGGCACTGCCTGTCCAGTCGCGGGGTTGATGGCGGTCGCGCCGGTGAATGCGCCGGTCTTCTCCTTGTTCGTCTTCCGTGCAACGACGTCCTGCTTCGCGCTGCGCAGGCGATAGGCGTTCACCGCCTCACGCTGCTCGGGACGCGTGATGCTGTCGACCAGCGGGTGCTCGGGGGCGAGCACGAGGTACGTCGCGCCGAAGATCGTGTCGGGCCGCGTCGTGAACACGACGATGTCATCGGCCGAGTCGCCGTCGTCGCTGACGCGGAACGTGAGGCGGGCGCCGCTCGAGGCACCGATCCAGTTGCGCTGCGCGGTGCGCGTCGAGTCGGACCAGTCGAGGGTGTCGAGATTGTTGAGCAGCCGCTCGGCGTAGTCGGTGATGCGGAAGAACCACTGCTCGAGCTGCCGCTGTTCGACGCGCGAGCCGCAGCGCTCGCACTCGCCGTTGATGACCTGCTCGTTCGAGAGCACGGTCTTGCAGCTCGGGCACCAGTTCACCGCCGCGCGCTTCTTGTAGGCGAGCCCGCGATGGTAGAGCTGGAGGAAGAGCCACTGGGTCCACTTGTAGTAGGACGGGTCGGTGGTCGAGAGCTCCTTGCTCCAATCGACCATCAGCCCGGCGCGGTGCACCTGGCGGCGGAAGTTCTCGATGTTCCGCGGAATCAGCTCGCTCGGATGCACGCCGACCTTCAGGGCGTAGTTCTCCGAGTGGATGCCAAACGCGTCGTAGCCGAAGGGCTCGAAGACTGTGTGCCCTCGCTGACGCTGGAATCGTCCATGTATGTCGTTCCCCGTGAACGCGTAGAGGTTGCCGATGTGCAACCCTTCCGCGGACGGATAGGGGAACATCATGAGCTGATAATAGGG
>JAICUE010000192.1 GCA_025936015.1 Gemmatimonadaceae bacterium | reverse complement strand
GACTCGGCAGTCGTGCGCGACAGCGACTTCGCGATTCTCGGCCAGATCGCCGACGTGATCCGCCGCGTCTATCCGAGTGCGTTGGTCACGATCGAAGGGTTTGCCGACCCGTCGGGAACGCCAGCGTACAACCTCCGCCTGTCACGTCGTCGGGCCGAGGCGGTTCGCGACGTAATGACCGAACGGTTCGGGCTCCCGCAGCGACAGTTCAAGACAGTAGGCTACGGCGAACAGACGGCTCGGCAGGTCGAGCCGGGCGCGCGCAAGGATGATCCTGGCGCGCTGTCGAACCGACGAGTCGTCTTCACGATCGACGCGACGCAGCGGTTCTAACCCTGCTGGCGTCGGACGACCGCGCGGGGTGAGGCTTCGGCTTCACCCCGCGCGTGCATCGTGCGCTCGCGACGCGGCTCATATCGTTGCGACGCGCATCGAGTGCCGGTAGCTTTTCTCAGCTTACATTCGAAACGCTTTTGGAGTTCACGTGAACATTACAGTTGTAGGAACGGGCTACGTCGGCCTTGTCGTCGGCGCCTGCCTCGCGGAAACGGGAAACGCGGTCATCTGTGCGGATCTCGACAAGAAGAAGATCGAAGGGCTCAAGAAGAACATCCTGCCGATCTACGAGCCGGGGCTCGAGGATTTCGTCGAGCGAAATCAGGCGCAGGGCCGGCTCGAGTTCACCACCGACGTCGGCGCGGCGATATCCACGGCGGACGTGATTTTCATCGCGGTCGGCACGCCACCGGACGAAGACGGCTCGGCCGATCTGCGGCACGTCCTTGCTGTCGCCGAAGACATCGGAAAGCACGCCAAGCGTGAAGTCGTGGTCGTGACGAAGTCGACTGTACCCGTCGGCACCGCCGCAAAGGTCGCGGCAGCGGTCGCGAAGAATGCTAAGCGTCCGTTTCACATGTGCAGCAACCCGGAATTCCTGAAGGAGGGCGCCGCGGTCGACGACTTCATGAAGCCGGATCGCGTCGTCCTCGGTGTCGACAGTGATTTCGCGCGCTCGATGATGGCCGAGCTGTACGCGCCGTTCGTTCGCACAGGGAAGCCGATCATCTTCATGGACATCCCGTCGGCGGAGATGACGAAGTATGCAGCGAACGCGATGCTCGCGACGCGCATCTCCTTCATGAACGAAATCGCGAACCTCTGCGAGAAGGTCGGAGCGAACGTCGACCTGGTGCGCCGGGGGATCGGCAGCGATGCGCGCATCGGTCCGTCGTTCCTGTTCCCGGGTCCTGGTTACGGCGGCTCCTGCTTTCCGAAGGACGTCAAGGCGCTGGTGCGGACGGCGAAGGAGCAGGGGGCTGCGCTCGCCGTGCTCGAGGCCGTCGAGGACGCGAACGATCGGCAGAAGCACCGTCTCTTCGAGAAGGTGCAGAAGGCGTTAGGCGGCTCGCTCAAGGGCGCACGGATCGCACTGTGGGGACTCGCGTTCAAGCCGCAGACCGATGACATGCGCGAGGCACCCGCACTCACGCTGATCGAAGAGCTGAAGAAGGCCGGGGCCAGCGTTGTCGCGCATGATCCGGCTGCCATGCACGAGACCCAGCGGAAGATCGGCGACGCGATCAAGTACGCCGATACCAGCTATGAGGCGCTCGACGGCGCCGACGCACTGGTGGTCGTGACCGACTGGAACGAGTATCGCCATCCGGACTTCGCCAAGATCAAGGACACGCTGAAGAAGCCGGTCATCATCGACGGGAGAAACCTTTACGACCCGCAGAAGATGCGTGCGTTAGGCTTCACCTACCTGTCGATCGGCCGGGGACGCGAATGAGGGTGCTGATCACCGGCGCGGCCGGCTTTCTCGGGTCGCACCTGACCGATCGCTTCATTGCCGAAGGGTATGAAGTGGTCGGTCTCGACAACTTCATCACCGGGCATCCGGACAACGTCGCCCATCTCGCCGGCAACCGGAAGTTCAGCCTGATCCAGCACGACGTCTCGACCTTCACCTACGCACCCGGGAAGTTCGACGGCGTGCTTCACTTCGCCTCGTTGGCGAGTCCGGTCGACTACCTGAACTACCCGATCAAGACGCTCAAGGTCGGGGCGATGGGCACGTTCAACACGTTAGGCATCGCCAAGGCGAACAAGGCGCGATTCTTCCTCGCGTCCACGTCCGAGGTGTACGGGGATCCGTCCGTCCACCCGCAGGTGGAAAGCTACTGGGGAAACGTCAATCCCATCGGCCCGCGCAGCTGCTACGACGAATCGAAGCGGTTCGCGGAAGCGGCGACGATGGCGTACCACCGCGAGCACCAGCTCGATACCCGGATCGTGCGCATCTTCAACACGTACGGCCCGCGGATGCAGCCGCACGACGGGCGCGTTGTGACAAATTTCATCGTTCAGGCACTCACCGGCGAGCCGATCACGCTTTACGGCGACGGCACCCAGACGCGCAGCTTCTGCTATGTCGACGATGAGATCGACGGGATCTTCCGACTGTTCACGATGGGCGATTCGCAGCCGACGAACATCGGAAACCCGAATGAGTTCACGATGCGCCAGCTGGCAGACCTCGTCATCGAGTTGACGGGAAGCAATTCGCCAATCGTGACCCGGCCCCTCCCGTCGGACGATCCGAAGCAGCGGCAGCCCGACATCACCAAGGCCCGCACCCAGCTTGGCTGGGAGCCGAAGATTTCGCTGCGCGACGGACTGGCACGGACGATCGAATATTTCCGCCCGCTGATCGGTTCGCCGAGGATGAAGTCGCGCGCGCAGAGGGTCGTTGGATAGCGCGCCCGACCTGGTAGCTCGCGCGCGCGAGCGGTTCGCCGTCCGCGACTATCACGGTGCGGTGCTGCTGCTCCGTGAGGCGATCGTGGAGGGGATGGCCTACGCCGATGCGCAGAACATGCTCGGTCTCTCGCTCGCGCTCGTTGGACGGCAGGATGAAGCCATCGCTGCCTTCGATGCAGCGCTTGCGCTGAATCCGCGCTATGTCGAGGCGCATCTCAACCGGGCCGTGCTTCTCAACGACATGGGCCGCCTCGACGAAGCGCGCGCTGCCTTCGAGACGGCGGCGCACCTCGGGAAGCCGGATGAGACGGGATTTCCGGTCATGGTGGCCAACCGCCTGGCCAATGCGCACGCCGCGCTCGCGCACGACTATCGCGCGGCCGGTGCGCTCGACGAAGCCGCACTGCAGTACGAACGGGCGCTGCAGCTGCGGCCCGGCTATGCCGACGTCCGCTTGGCACTCGCCCGGGCGCTCACCGAGCGCGGACGCCATCGCGAGGCGGCCGAGCAACTGGACGAGGTCCTGCGGATCCGGCCGGATTGGCTCGATGCCATGCTCCTGCGCGGGTTGACTGCTTATCTTCAGGGTGACCTCGCCGGCGCGGGCCACGTCTGGACCGCGGCAGCCGATCGTCATCCGGAGGAGCCGCGTGTCGAGATCTACCGCTCGATGCTCGCCCGCCGGCGCGAAGAAGCCCGTTAGATCAACCCCCCAGATCGAACCGCCGCCCGACTTCCGGGTAGCAATCCAGTCATGCCACCCGTGACACGAAAAGTCGTCTTTCTGCTCGCCGCGCTGACGGTCTCTGCCTGTACGTCGAAGGCATGGAGCCCGAAGAACTACACCACGAACGAAGCGCTTTACACCGCGTCGAAACAGCGCCTCGATCACGGCAAGCTCGATGACGCGATCGCCGGGTTCGAGAAGCTGACCCTCGACCTGCCTGCTCGCGACACGCTTCTCTCCCGGTCGCACTACTGGCTCGGCATCGCGCACGAGCGGAAGGGCGAGCACATTCTCGCCGCGCAGAGCTTCAGCCGCCTGATGGAATCGTTCCCGGACGACACGCTCGCTGACGATGCACTTCTTCTCGCCGGCAAGTCGTACCGGAAGCTCTGGCGGAAGAGCTCACTCGACGCGACCTACGGCGAGTCGGCGCTGAGCACGTTCAACACGCTGCTGGCCCTCTATCCGAATTCCGACAAGCGCGCAGAGGCGGAAAAGAACGTCGCGCAGCTCGAGGCGGAGTTTGCGAAGAAGGACTACGACACCGGCGTCCACTATCTTCGCCGGAAGGCATTCGACTCGGCGATCCTGTACTTCAAGGACGTCGTCAGGAAGTATCCAGCCACGGATTACGCGCGGAAAGCGCAGCTCAAGCTCGTGCGCGCCTACGAGGCGATCTCGTACAAAGCCGATCGCGATGATACCTGCGCCGCGCTGCGTGAACGATACCCGGCGGATTCGGAGGTCCGCGACGAGTGCGGAACAGCACCGGTCGCGAGCGCAGCAGCGCCCAGCACCCCGGCGCCCTGAGGGGCGTGCGCCTCGGCATACTTGGAGGTACGTTCGACCCGCCGCATGTTGGTCACCTGCTCGCGGCGGTTGATGCGGTCGAGCGCCTGACGCTCGACCGCCTGGTGCTTGTACCAGCGTCGGTGCAGCCGCTCAAGGCCGGGATTCAGACAGCGTCACCGGCCGACCGTCTGGCGATGCTGCGGCTGCTGATCGCCGATGACGCCCGCTTTGAGGTCGATGCGCTGGAAATCGAGCGGGCAGGGTTATCTTTCAGCGTGGACACGCTCAGTGTCTTCGCCGAGCGGTATCCATCCGCGGAGCGGTTTTTTCTCGTGGGCGCCGATGTGCTGCGTACATTTGACCGGTGGCGTGAACCGGATCGAGTCCTCGAACTGGCGACGCTTGCGGTTATGACACGGGAGGATGGCTCGCCTGCGGCTGTTCTGCCTGAGGGCGCGATCGCGATCGCGTCACGCCGGATCGACGTGTCGGCGACGGAAATTCGCGCCCGGGTCGCCGCCGGTCGCTCGCTGCATGGCTTCGTGCCCGATGCTGTTGCCGCGTACATCGCGGCGCACGGGCTGTATCGACAGGGGAGAGAATGTTCAAGCGGCTCATAACGTCGGTCATGGGTACGCGCCACGAGCGCGAGCGGAAACGCATCCAGCCGATCGTCGACGAGATCAACGAGCACTACGCGCGGCTGCAGACCGTCTCGGAGCCGGAGCTGCGGGCGCAGACGGAAAAATTTCGTGCGATCATTCGCGAACACACGGGCGCCCTCGAGTCGAAGATCGCCGGTTTGCGTGAGGCGAAGCGTACGGCCGCCGATCCGGCGGAGCGTGAGCGGATCGACAGCGAGCTGTCAGGCGCTGACGGCCGCGGCGGGCTGGAAGGCGAGTTGCGCGAGGCGACGAGCGAAGCGCTCGACGAAATCCTCCCCGAGGCGTTCGCCACCGTCCGCGAAGCGGCACGGCGATTGGTCGGCACGACGGCGATCGTGACGGGACATGAGCAGCCGTGGGACATGATTCCCTACGACGTGCAGCTCATGGGCGGCATCCAGCTGCATCTCGGGAAGATTGCCGAGATGGCGACCGGTGAAGGAAAGACCCTCGTCGCGACCTTGCCACTCTACCTCAATGCACTGCCGGGGAAGGGCGCGCACCTCGTCACGGTCAATTCGTACCTCGCCCGCCGCGACTCGCAGTGGATGGGGCATCTCTATCGGTACCTCGGCCTGACGGTTGCCTGCCTCGACGACACCGAGCCGGGCACGCCCGAGCGGCGCGCCGCGTACGCGAGCGACATCACGTACGGGACGAACAACGAGTTCGGCTTCGACTATCTGCGCGACAACATGGTGCCGTCGCTCGACCAGCGAGTGCAGCGCGGGCACAACTACGCGATCGTCGACGAAGTGGACTCGGTACTCATCGACGAAGCGCGGACGCCACTGATCATCTCCG
>JAICUE010000424.1 GCA_025936015.1 Gemmatimonadaceae bacterium | reverse complement strand
GAGCACGAGGACGAGCAGCACCGCGCCGACACTCACCGCCGAATCGGCGACGTTGAACACCCAGAAGCGGTGCTCGCCGAGCCCGACGTCGACGAAATCGACGACCCCGCCCGTCCACCGAAGCCGGTCGACGAGGTTGCCTAACGCTCCGCCGCAGACGAGGCCGAGCGCGAACAGCTTCCATCGCTCCGACGGCGATGCCTGATGCGCCATCCGGATGAGGACGACGAGGATCGCCAGCGCGAGCACGGTGAAGATCCAGCGCGACGATTCCCCGACCGTCGTGCCGAACGCGGCGCCCTTGTTGAACACGAGGGTGAACCGCACCCAGTTGCCGATGACGTTGCGCGCGAGCCCGTAATCGAGGTTCGCCATCGCCACGCGCTTCGTGAGGAAGTCGGCGATCACCACGAGGATCGCCGTCAGCCAGAACACCGGCTGCCGGGTCGGGCTCAGGCGATCCCCCGGCGCTCGGCGGCGATCGACGCCGCGACGTCAGAGGAGTCGGCGCCAGTCGTTCCAGTGGCGGCGGACGGCGACGCCGACGGCTCGGTGAGCGCCGCGTCGAGCGCGGCGAGCCGGTCCTCGTGCCAGAGCACGATGGCCAGCAGCACCGCGCCGGTCGTGACTGCGATGTCGGCGACGTTGAACGTCGGCCAGCGCCAGGCGGTGGTCCCGATGTCGATGAAATCAACCACGCCGCGCGCGGAGCGCAGGCGATCGATCAGGTTGCCGACGGCACCGGCCGAGACGAGCGCGAGCGCGAGCACGCGCCGCCAGTCCGCCGGCGCCGTTGCACGATAGAGGCGCCAGAGGATCGCCAGCGCGCCGATCGTGAGCACGGCGAAGATCGGACGCGAATACGTCCCGACGTGAATCCCGAACGCCGCCCCGCGGTTGTACACCAGCGTCAGGCGCGCGACGTCGCCGAACACCTGGTGCGGGATCAGCGGCGGGACGAGCGCCGACGCGGCGATCGCCTTGGTGACGACGTCGACGAGGACGACGACGATCGCGACCGGCCAGAAGAGAAAACCGTTAGGCAGCGTCGCGACGGGCGCGGGCGGCAGCACCGGCTCCGCGCCCGGCTCGGCGTCAGGCGCTCTTCTTTCCATCTTCCTCGCGCTGCTTGCAGGCGAAGCACAGCCGCGCGTGCGGAAGCGCATCGAGGCGGTCGTAGTCGATGTCCTCGCCGCAGCTCTGGCATTTGCCGTACATCTCGGGCGCCTGGTAGATGCGCCGCAACGCCTGGTCGATGTGCCAGAGGAAGCGCCCTTCCTGGCTCGCGAAGAGGAACGCCTTCTCGCGCTCCATCGCGTCGGTCCCCTGATCCGCCATGTGGAACGAGTAGCTGCTCAGGTCACCGTCCGAGTCCTGCGACGTCTGGGTCATCATGTCCTCGTGATGTCCCAGCTCCTTCAGCACGCGCTTGCGCTCCTCGAGAAGGCGCTTCTCGAAGTGCTGGAGCTGCTTCTTCGGCATGGGCTTCGACTTGCCGCCCGTCTTCGCGCCAGTTGGCGTGGCCATATCAGGAAACCCTGGTTAGGGCGATTCGCAGCTCGAGCCCATCGAGGTCGAGCACCTGCGTCGCCGGATGCTTGCTGTCGTCCACCTTCCAAGTCCCCTCGCCGAACGTCACGTCGCGGGCGAGCGTCTCGCTCGCGACATGATCGCGATGCGCCCGCACCGCGCTCACGACCTCAGGGCTGCCGTCCACCATCAGGTGGATCCGGTCGCTCACCGCGAGCCCCGCGTCCTTCCGTAGACGCTGCACCGCGCTCACCGTCTCACGCGCGATTCCTTCCGCCCGCAATTCCGGGGTGATCGTCGCGTCGATCGCGGCGAAATAGCCGCCGCGCTCGCTCACCACCAGCTCCCCCGATGCCCGCCTGACGATCGTCAGGTCGTCGGCATCGAGATAGCGAACCTGGCCGTCGACGTTCAGGTCGAGCGGGTCACCGCGCTCGAAGGCGAGCAGCGACTCCGAGCTCAGCGCCCGCACCTTCTCCGCGGCGATCTTCGTCGCCGCGCCGAACTTCTTGCCTAACGTGCGGAAGTTCGGCTTCGCCTCCAGCGTCACCAGCGAATCGGCCGACGTCACCAGCTCGGCGCGCTTCACGTTCAGCTCCGATTCGAGTAAAGGCAGGAGGTCGCGAACCTGTTCCACCTCTCCTGCCTTCACCACGCAGACCACCCGGCCGAGCGGCTGGCGGACCTTCCGGACGAGGATGTTCCCCGTCTGCTGCGACGCGTCCTCGCGCGCCGCGCGGCCGAGCGTCGCGAGGATGCGAACCGCGTTCATTGCGTCCTCGAGCCCCGGCGCGGCGAGCGACGGTCCTTCATCATCGACGAACGGCGCGAGGTGCACCGACGTCCCGGTCAGCTCGCGATGCAGCCAGTCGCTGACGAACGGCGCGAAGGGCGCGAGCAGCCGGCAGGCGCCAACCAGCACCGTGTGCAGGGTCGCGAACGCCGCGCGGTTGTCGTCGGACACGACCTCGTAGAAGCGCGCGCGGCACTGCCGCACGTACCACTTCGACACGTCCTCGTCGACGAACGCCATCACGGCGCGAGCCGCCTCGGTCGCCTCGAAGCGAAGCAGGTGCGCGTCGCAGGTGCGCTGCACCGTCTCCAGCCGCGAGAGGATCCAGCGGTCGATCACCGGGCGGTCCGCCGGCGACGGATCGGCGTCCGAGGGCTCCCAGCCGAAGTTCGCGTACTGGGCGAAGATTCCCGAATAGACGTTCCGCAGCGTCATCAGGAAGCTGCCCGCGGTCGCCCGCAGCTGCGCTTCGTCGAACGCGCGCGGCGTCCAGATCTGGCTCGACGCGATCAGGAAGAGTCGCACCGCGTCCGCGCCATAACGCTCGATCACCTCGGCCGGCCTGACGATGTTGCCGAGGCTCTTCGACATCTTCTTGCCGT
>JAICUE010000536.1 GCA_025936015.1 Gemmatimonadaceae bacterium | reverse complement strand
GCGCTCTCGTCGGCGCCGATCGGCCAGTACTGTCCCGTCGAGCCGACGACGATGGGGCGAACGATCCTGCAGTACGACAAGGACGATCTCGACGCGGTCGGGATCCCGAAGTTCGACTTCCTCGGGCTCGGTGCGCTGGCGATGGTGCGGCGGTCGTTCGACGTGATCGAGGCGCGGACGGGAACGCGGCCGGCGCTTTACACCCTGCCGCAGGACGATCCGAAGACCTTCGCGATGATCGCCCTCGGCGACACGTTAGGCACGTTTCAGATCGAGTCGCGGGCGCAGATCGCCAGCCTGGTCCACACCAAGCCGGAGCGGTTGTACGATCTCGTCGTCCAGGTGGCGCTGATCCGGCCGGGGCCGATCCAGGCGCGGTTCGTCAACCCCTACACCGAGCGGCGGCGTGGACGCGAGGAGGTGACGTACCCGCATCCCGATCTCGCGCCGATTCTCGGACGCACCATGGGGATCCCGATCTTCCAGGAGCAGGCGATGCGCATCTCGCAGGCGCTGGCCGGCTACACCGCGGCCGAGGCGGACGAGCTGCGACGGACGATGGGAAACCAGCGGAAGCAGGCGAAGCTCGCGGCCGCGCTCGAGCGGCTGCGGGCGCGGATGGTCGAGCGCGGCGTCGACGGAGACGTCGCGGCGCGGATCGCCGAGGATCTGGCGAGCTTCGCGAACTACGGATTCCCCGAGAGCCACGCGTGGTCGTTCGCCCTGATCGCCTACGCGACGGCGTACCTCAAGGCGCATCATCCGACCGAGTTCACCGTCGGGATCCTCAACGCGCAGCCGATGGGATTCTACTCGGTGGCGACGCTGGTGCAGGACGCGCGGCGTCACGGCGTCGAAGTGCGCCTGCCCTGCCTCGCCGGCGGCAGCGCCGACTGCACCGCCGAGGACACGAGCGACCCGGCGCGGCCGGCGCTGCGGCTGGGGTGGCGGTTCATCCGCGGGATCGGCGACAAGTCGCTCGAAGCGTTAGGCGCGGCGCGGGCAGCGGGTGCGTTCGCGGGAATCAGCGACGTGGTCCGCCGGGCGAGGCTGACGCGGGCTGACGCGACCGCGCTGGCCCGGGCGCACGCCTTCGCGGCGTGGGAGCCGGACCGGCGGATAGCCGCCTGGCAGGCGCTGCGCGCGGTCGGCGACACCCTGCCGCTCGCGCCATCGCGCGCCGACAGCTTCGCGCCGCGGCCGATCGAGCACCATGCTGGCGTCGTCGCCGATTACAACGCGTTAGGCCTGTCGATCTCGGGGCACCCGATGGAGCGGTTCCGTCCCTGGCTGCGGACGATCGGCGCCCGCGACAGCGTCGAGCTGCAGCAGTGCCGCAACGGCGAGCAGGTGATCATCGCCGGACTGGTGATCGTCAGGCAGCGGCCGCAGTCGGCGAAGGGAACGGTGTTCATCCTCCTCGAGGACGAGCACGGGCAGACGCAGGTGATCGTCTCGCGGAAGATGGACGAGGCGCACCGTGAGGTCGTGCGCTTCTCGACCTTCCTCGCGGTCTATGGGCGCGTCGAGCGTGACGGACCGCTGGCGTCGCTGGTGGCGACGGCATTCAAGGGGCTCGACGAGCAGGTCGAAGGCGAGGCCCTTGTACACCGGTCGCACGATTTCCGGTAAGTGTCGGCCGCGATCGCCTGGTCACTCTGTGACCTGACACACGCCTCGTGTCGTTGCGCGCGGGTCGGCAGATCCGTCCTTGAGATGAACCGAACCGCGGTTCTCGATCGCGTTCCACTATCGCTTACGGCTGATCGCCACGAGGAGCCATGCGCACGCTGACCATCAATGCCGTCGCTGCTGCAGTCGTCCTCACCGCCGCTTGTGGCGGCTCCAG
>JAICUE010000322.1 GCA_025936015.1 Gemmatimonadaceae bacterium | reverse complement strand
TGCGAATCGGCCACCTGCGAGAGTCCCGAAGGTGGCCCGCTGTAGAGAATGCGGCCGCCGTGCTCGCCCGCTGCGGGTCCCACATCGACGATCCAGTCGGCGTGACGGATCACGTCGAGGTCGTGCTCGACGACGAACAGCGAGTTGCCCGACTCCTTCAGGCGCGCGAGCGCGGTGAGCAGCGCCTCGGTGTCGGCGGGATGCAGCCCCGCCGATGGCTCGTCGAGCACGTAGACGACACCGAACAGGTTCGATCGGACCTGCGTCGCGAGACGCAGTCGCTGCAGCTCACCCGGGGAGAGCGTCGGCGTGCTTCGCTCCGACGAGAGATAGCCGAGTCCGAGATCGAGCAGTACGTCGAGCCGCGCGCAGAGATCTTCCGCGATGCGCTGGGCCACGACGGCCTTCTCCGGATGCTCGACGCGCATCTTCACCAGCTCCGGCGCGCGCTCCTCCGCGTACGGACGGAGAATCTCGGCGAGCCGCTCGAGCGGAAGTCGCGAGATGTCGCCGATGTCGCAGCCGGCGAACTTCACCGCGAGCGATTCGCGCCGCAGCCGCTTGCCATGACAGAGCGGGCACTCGCTGCTGATCATGTACTGCGCGACGCGCTTCTTTATCAGGTTGCTCTGCGTTGTCGCGAAGGTGTGCAACACGTAGCGCTTCGCGCCGGTGAAGGTGCCCATGTAATCGGGCTCCTCCTTCCGCTTGAGCGCGCGCCTCACTTCCTCGGGCGTGTAGCCCGGGTAGACGGGCACCTGCGGCTGTTCGTCGGTGAACAGCAGCCAGTCGCGATCCTTCTTCGACAGCTCGCGCCATGGCTTGTCGATGTCGAAGCCGAGTGTGGTGACGATGTCGCGCTGGTTCTGTCCCTGCCACGCGAGCGGCCACGCGGCGATCGCCCGCTCGCGGATGGTGAGCGAATCGTCAGGCACCATCGACTTCTCGGTCACTTCATAGACGCGACCGAGTCCGTGACACTCGGGGCACGCGCCTTCGGGAGTGTTCGTCGAGAACGCCTCCGCTTCGAGCTGCGGCTGGCCCGGTGGATATTTTCCCGCCCGCGAGTACAGCATGCGCAGCAGGTTGGAGAGCGTGGTGACGCTGCCGACCGACGACCGCGACGTCGGCGATCCTCGCTGCTGCTGGAGCGCGACCGCGGGCGGCAGCCCGTCGATCTCGTCGACGTCGGGCACGCCCATCTGGTCGAACAGACGGCGCGCGTACGGCGCGACCGACTCGAGGTACCGCCGCTGCGCCTCGGCGTAGAGCGTCCCGAACGCGAGCGACGACTTCCCCGACCCCGAGACTCCCGTGAACACGACGAGCGCATCGCGCGGGATCTCGAGACTGACGTCCTTCAGGTTGTGCTCGCGCGCGCCGCGCACGCGGACGAAGCCGGTGAACTGCTCTCTGGCGTTCCTCGCTGGACGCTCGACCGTCGTAGCCATGCGCCGCGATTAAGCGATAAGCGGGCCAGTAACGGGTGGCGCTAAGCGATAAGCCGCAAGCAGTAAGCGAACCGCGGTGGCTGCCGCGGCATCGGGGCGCCGTGCGCTGCCAGCTTACCGCTTATCGCTTACAGCCGGGTCGCCAACCGGAACCGCGGGCCGGCAGCAGCGGAGCCTAACGCTCCTCGACGATCAGCTCCCCCCGTCGCGGGTCGAGCGT
The DNA here is from genome assembly GCA_025936015.1 of Gemmatimonadaceae bacterium. GTDB lineage: Bacteria > Gemmatimonadota > Gemmatimonadetes > Gemmatimonadales > Gemmatimonadaceae > JABFXC01. The sequence goes on along the minus strand of JAICUE010000322.1, from coordinate 2,412 downwards.
GAACGCCCGCGTCCCGATCATCGTCTTCGCGTTCGTCCCGCCTAACGGCCAGAGGCCGTCGCGGGCGACGAGCCAGAGGCCGCCCGGGTAGGCGAGCGTCGGGATGCGCTGGCCGGCCGCGGTGCTGGGGAGGCGGCCGCTCTTGCGAAGGAGCAGCGTGCCGGCGGCATGGTCGAAGGTCGGCGCGAGCTGGCCGAGGAAATCGAGGCCGACGCGCGCGTGACGGGAGTTCGCCGTCGCGGCGAAGCTCGTCGGCTCGTTGGTCAGGGTGAATGGCCCGACGTCGACCGAGAGCGCCACGCCGCCGATGTTGCGCCAATCGTTGTCGAAGGTCGCGGCGAAGCGCTTGACCGACTTGCGACGCAGCCACGCGGTGTCGAGCGAGATTCCCTGCACGCGCGGATCGATCGTCGCGGCCAGGGTGTCACCGCCGATCACGATCGAGATCTCGCCCAGTGAGCCGCTGTCGCCCGGCGCGAGAGGCACCACCGCCGAATCGGGTCCCGTCACCACCGGTGGATTCGCCCCGAGCCATTCGGCGCGCGCGCGCTCCGCATACGGAAGCGGCGAACCGGGGAGCGTGGCGAGTGCCTTGTAGTCGCCGAGTCGCGCATAGACCGGCGCGAGGTAGGTGCCGATCGTCTTCGGATCGCCGCCGAAGAAGCGCGCCTCTTCCATCAGCACCGCGCCGATGCGGAGCGCGCCGCGGGCCGCGAGGTAGCGGCCGAGTGCGAGCCGTGCACCCGGATCGCGCGGCGCGCGCCTGACGGCGTAGTAGTACAGCGTCTCCGCGGCGAATACGCGGCCGCGGCGGAGAAGCGTGTCGGCGCGTGCGACATAACGTTGCGCGGCAGCGTCGCGCGGCGTCACCGCGACGAATGTGATCAGCGCCGCGGCGACGAACGTCAGGCAGCGGTCGAGCGGGCGATTGGACCAGCGATTCATCCAGCGGTTCATCACACGGCGGCGAAGGGACGTGCGCCCGGCCTGGTGACGCCGGCCCTTCGCGTCGCCGTCGCGCCGCTAGCGTTGTCTCCGCGGCGGGCTGATGGCGGCGAGCAGGTCCGCGTCCGGGTCGAGTGTCACGCGCGCCGGGGGCGCGTCGAGAGCGATCGGCACGAGGATCCGGGACTCGGACTCCGCGGGGACCTCCACCGTCGCCCGCACCGATGATCCGTTCTTTCGTACCAGCTCGACCACCAGTGGCAGGCGAAAGTTCCCGAATCGCCGGCGCTGGGCTATCTGCAGATAGACGCGCTGCTCCCGCGGATCATAACTCCACTGCGTATCGAGCTCGGGGAAGCCCGGTCGCCGCAGCCACTGGTCGAAGAACCAGCCGAGCTCGCGCCCGGAAGCCTCCTCGAGCGCGCGGCGCAGGTCGTCCGAGGTCGCATTCCCGTCGCGGTGCCCCGTGTAGTAGACGCGCAGGCCGCGGAAGAACACCGAATCGCCGAGCAGTCGGCGGGCCATGTGGAGGACGTAGCCCCCTTTCTCGTAGCTGTTCGCGTCGAGAAGCTGCATCAGGTCCGTCTGCGCGGTGTCGATCACCGGCCGGCGCCCGACGACGATGCTATCGGCCAGCAGCCCGGCGCGGATCGTCCGCAGGTGCGCGACCAGCGTGTCGCGCCCCCGCGAATGCTCCGCCCAGAGCTCGGCGAAATAGGTCGCGAATCCCTCGGACAGCCAGAGGTGCGGCCATTGGCTCTCGGTTACCGCGTCGCCGAACCACTGGTGCGCGGTCTCGTGCGCGATGATCGACGACCCGATGGTCCCGTTGCGGAACAATGCGTCGGCGTAGAAGATCGCGGTCGCGTTCTCCATCCCGCCGAAGCGCGTCGTCGACTGCAGGTGCGCGAGCTTTTCATAGGGGAACGGGGCGATCAGCGACGAATAGAACGCGACGATTCCATCCGCCTCGCTGAACGCGCGCGGGATGCCCGGCCCCGCGTCCTTCGCGAGATAGAGCGTCTGCTGGAGGCACCCGCCCTCCTCGCGCGAGCGGCAGCCCGCCGACGGGAGCGGTTCGGCGCGGAGCGGCGCCGCCGCGATGACCATCAGGTACGTCGCGATCGGGTGACGCTCCTCCCAGCGCGAGATCGTGCGCCAGGGGCGCGCCGCGCTGCGAGCGCTGTCGGTGCGAACGCCATTCGCGACGACCGTGAGCTCGGTCGGTGCGTCGATCGTCCACGACACCGTCGCCTTGTCACCCGGCCGGTCGACGACCGCAAGCCAGTGGCGCGCACGATTCGGCCAGTTGTCGCCGAACGCCTGCCAGCGTCCCTCCGGGTCGCGCGAGATGATCAGCCCATCGCTCGGCGTGCCGTGATAGAAGACGGTGACCCGCGCGCTGTCGGCCGCGCCGCCTAACGGTACGACGATTCCGCCGTCGGTGGGGGTGAACGCCGCCGCCGC
>JAICUE010000422.1 GCA_025936015.1 Gemmatimonadaceae bacterium | reverse complement strand
GCCCGCCGCGGACTCCTTGCCGGCGCGGTAGTGTCGTGGGCGCGCGCGTCGAGCGAGTTCGGCGCGATCGTGATCATCGCCTATCACCCGCGCGTGGCGAGTGTGCTGAGCTACGACCGGCTCACCAGCTACGGGCTGCGCGAGGCGCTCCCTGTCGCTGCCGCCCTGGTCATCGTCGCCCTCGTGCCGCTCGTCCTCCTCCGCGCGTTAGGCAGGAACCCTGCTCCGGGAGCGCGATGAGCGTCACGCTCAGCGACGTCACGCTCAGCCAGGGGAGCTTCGTGCTCGAGCGCGCTTCACTCGACGTCCCTGACGGTGCCTACGGCGTCGTCCTCGGCGCTGCCGGCTCGGGAAAGACGACACTGCTCGAGATCGTCGCCGGAATTCGCTCGCCGGATTCGGGCAGCATCATCGTCGGCGGCGAGAACATGACCACCGTACCCACCGAATCGCGCGGAGTTGGACTCGTCTATCAGCACTCGATGCTCTTCCCGCACCTCGGCGTCGCGGCGAACGTCGCCTACGGTGCGCCGGGCACTGCCGCGGTTGACGACGCGGTCCGTCGCACCGGCATCGAAGCGTTGCTCGACCGTGGGGTCGGAGCGCTCAGCGGTGGCGAGCAGCAGCTCGTCGCCCTCGCTCGCGCGATTGCCAGTGAGCCGCGGGTGTTGCTCCTCGACGAGCCCTTCGCCGCGCTCGACCCGCCACGCCGCGCGGCGATGCGCCGGATGACACGCGCTCTCCAGCGCGAGCGTGGCATCACCGTTGTCCACGTCACGCACGACGTCGCCGAAGCCGCGCTCCTCGCCGACGTTCTCGCGGTGCTCGATGCCGGTCGCGTCCTGCAGCACGGCAATGCGCCGGAGGTCTTCACCCATCCCGCTACCGCGCGCGTCGCCCAACTGCTCGGCGCCGAGAATGTCATCGCTGGCACCGCGACAACGACGCGCGATGGCTCGGTCGAGCTCCGCGCAAACAACCTGGTAATTCACGCGCTCGCGCCTGACGGCGCGATGGTGAACGGACCGGCGCACGCGGTGATCGGCGCTGACGAGATCACCCTGTCACGCGAGCAGCGCGAGACATCAGCACGGAACAGCTTCACTGGCCAGGTCACCGCCACGAGCGGAGCAGGAGCCCTCATCCGCGTCGAGATCGACGTTGATGGAACCCCACTCGTCGCTGTCGTCACCGCCGGCGCAGCTCGCGAGCTCGCGCTCTCCGCGGGCACGATGGTTCATCTCTCGTTCAAGGCGACCGCGGTCCGTATCTGCTGAACGCGGGAGCCCGGTGCGGGAGCTAGATCCCGACCTCGATCGCCATCAGGTCATGCGGCCACGCCGCGCGTATCCCGCCGAGCCTCACGAGCGTGGTCACCTGTGCCCAGTGACGCGCGCCATGCGTGACGACGTTGACGAGAATCTTCCGCCGCGACGATGAGATCGTTCCCGCCGTCAGGGTCGGAAAGGTCATCACCCCTGAGAGCGATGCCTCGTCGGCGCTCGCCATGTACTGGTCGATCATGCGACGAGCCTCATCGCCGATCGCGAACAGCTCGGCCATCTCGTGCTGCCTGAACTCCGGCCAGTCGGTGACCGGGAGACCGAGCAGTCGCTGTCCGTAGCGCAGCTCGACGGCGAAGATGTGGCGCACGAGTCCGCGAACGGTGTCCATCCCGCCATCGCCCGCCGCGAAGTCGAGCGCCCGCGGATTCGCCTCGAAGAAGCTCCGCCAGCGCGCGGTCTCGGCGTCGCGCCAGGCGAAGAGGGAAGGGATCGAAACGGTTGGTGTCATGCGTGAACGTTGTCGTCCGATTCCCCACCGCGCAATTCGCCTTCGCTGCCGGCGGGCTCCGAGCTGCCGTTCAATGCCTGGCCGAGCGCCTGCCATGGCATCAGCACGCAGTTGATCCGCGCCGGGTAGCGTGCCACCGCCTCGAACGCGATGAGCTCGCCTAACGCGTCGCGCGTCACCGCTTCGCGGTGAAGAAGCCGCTCGAGCGCCGCCGCCGTCCGTTGTACTGCTCCAATGCTCGCACCCTTCGCCAGCTCCGTCATCATCGATGCTGACGCCTGCGCGATCGAGCACCCCTGGCCGCTGAAGCGGATGTTTCGAATGACGCCGCCATCCACGATGGCCTCGACCGTCACCTCGTCGCCGCAAGTCGGGTTCGCGACGTGGCCGCGCGCGGTCGCGCCGGCGAGCGTCCCCTTGTTGTGCGGCTTCCGGTAGTGCTCGAGGATCCGGTCCTGGTAGAGCGCCTCGACCTTCGCGCTCTGAACCAGCGGCTTCACTCCGCGCTCGGGCACGGCCGCCATCGTCAGGCAGTTCCGAAGATCCGCTGCGCCTCGCGTACCCCGTCCACCAGCGCGTCCACATCGGATTCGTCGCTGTAGACGTAGAACGAGGCTCGCGCGGTCGCCGCGACGTCGAGCCGGCGCATCAGTGGCTGCGCGCAATGGTGACCGGCGCGGATGCAGACGCCGCGCTCGTCGAGTATGGTCGCGAGATCGTGCGGATGAATGCCGTCGACGGTGAAGCTCACCACTCCGCTCCGATCGCGCGGCGCGGGCCCGTGAATCGTCACCCCGGGCAGCGCGCGCAACCGCTCGTCGGCGAGCGCGGTCAGCTCCCGCTCGTGCCGGCGAACGTGGTCGATCCCGACCCCCCCGAGATAGTCTACCGCCGCTGCCAGCCCGACCGCATCGGCAACGTTAGGCGTGCCCGCCTCGAACTTGTGCGGGAGCACGTTCCAGCTCGTCTCCGCATCGCCGACGATGTCGATCATGTCGCCACCCATCTGGTAGGGCGGCATCGCCTCGAGGAGCTTCCGCTTGCCGAGCAGCACCCCGATCCCCATCGGCCCGCACATCTTGTGGCCGCTGAAGGCGTAGAAGTCGACACCGAGCGAATCGAAGCTCACCGGCAGGTGCGGCGCACCCT
>JAICUE010000314.1 GCA_025936015.1 Gemmatimonadaceae bacterium | reverse complement strand
ACGGTAGTTGATTATAGCACCCATCGCTCGAGCCGGCTTCCGTTCGACCGCACGAGCCCATTCGCGGGGCTGTTCTCCGTGCCCCCTGTGCCCTCTGTGGTTACAAGCAGTTGCTTTTGTTTTTATTGAACCACAGAGGCACGGAGGACGACATCGAGCGCCCTGTTCTCAAGGCAACCGGTCCACGACTCTTTTCTTGTGAAATTCCTCTGTGGTGCGGCGACGCACCAATCGGTCTGGAACAAGTTAGGATGAATTGCTACTAAATAACGGTCTCAGTGTCGGATCGGCCGGACGCGGAAAAAAAAGGTCTCTTCATGAAAGCGATTCTCTTTGGCGCGACGGGAATGGTGGGGCAGGGCGTGATGCGCGAGTGCCTGCTCGGCGCGGAGGTGACGCAGCTCCTCACCGTCGGGCGGAACGCGACGGGGCAGCGACATCCGAAGCTGCGCGAGCTCGTCGTGCCGGATCTTCATGACCTCAGCGCTGTCGAAGGCAGCCTTGCGGGCTACGATGCCTGTTTCTTCACGTTAGGCACGTCGGCCGCCGGGATGACCGAAGCGGCCTATGCGCGGGTGACCTACGACATTACTCTCGCGGTCGCCCGCACCCTGCTGCGACTGAACCCGGGGATGACGTTCATCTATGTCTCGGGGTCGGGAACGGACAGCAGCGAGCGCGGTCGCGTGATGTGGGCGCGCGTGAAGGGCCGCACCGAGAATGCGCTGCTCGCGCTCGGGTTCCACGCGGCGTACATGTTCCGCCCGGGATTGATCGTGCCGATGCACGGGATCAGGTCGCGCACGAAGTCGTACCGCGTGCTCTACGCGGTCATCTCGCCGCTCGTCCCGCTCATCCGCCGGCTCTTCCCCGACTCGGTGACGACGACGGAACGCGTCGGGCGGGCGATGATCAACGTCGCGCGGCACGGCTACGAGAAAGCGACGCTCGAGCCAGTCGACATCAATCGCGCCGCGATCGGCTGAGGCGAGTACGACCGCGGCCGACGCGAGGCGCGCCGTCCCCGGAGGGGCAGCAGGATCGCGAGTGTGCCCGGGGTCACCTGCCTAACGTTCGGGCATTACCTCGCGCCGCCCTCGCTCGTCTGCAATGGAAGCCGTTGAGTCGCACCGTTCCAGTTTCCATTGCCGCAAATGCTGAAGACGTCGAAGTATCCCGCCCTCGCTCTTGTGCTGTGTGTCACCCAGGTTGCCTGCACTCTCGACGCCCTCGGCGTCGCCGGCAACAGTGACAGCACCCTCCCCGCCGTCAGTCGCGTCGTCATCGTCAGCGTCGACGGGCTCCGCGGCGATGCCGTCCGGACGATGCCCGCCCTCGCGGCGCTCGAAGCGCATGCCGCGTGGACCGACAGCATGCAGACCGTCGTGCCCTCGCTCACAGTCCCCGGCCATCTCTCGATGTTCACCGGCCGCGACGTGACAACGATGGGGGTCACGACCAACACCCTCGATCAGTCAGCCGGACTGTCGCTCGCGATCAACGGAGCGACGACGATGTTCCAATGGGTCAAGGACGCGGGCGGCCGCACCAGCGCGCTCGCCGCCACCTCGCTCATCCCCGAGTCGAGCCTCGCCAGCGCCGAGAGCTTCTTCGGCATTGATGAGATCACGAGCGTCACCGCCGACCTGAACACCTTGCGCAACGACGCGATCGCCGCCGCGACCGCCCCGAACGCGCCGACGCTGCTCTTCGTCCACATCCCGACCGTGGACTTCGCCGGCCACGACTTCGGCTGGGTACGAACCGATTCGACCGCGCCTGGCGGTGGCGACCTGCTCGGCATCCAGTACCTGGCAGCCGCGCGCGCCGCCGACTCGGTGCTCGACGCGCTCCGCGCCGCGCTTCAGCCGGCGATCGACAACGGCGACGTCGCGTTCATCGTCACCTCCGATCACGGTGGTGGGCACGGTGAGCACTGTGTCACCGGAATGCCCGCGGTCCGCGAGCACTGCACGAGCCAGCCCGGCGACATGACGACGCCATTCCTGCTCGTCGCGAAGGGCGTGACGCCCGGCCGGCTGCCCGGCGAGCCGACGATCACGCAGGTCGCGCCGACAGTCGGGCAGCTCCTGCGGGTGAAGATCCCGGCGAGAGCCGGCGCGCCAGTGATGTAAACGAAAGCCCGTCCCGCGCATCGCGTGGGACGGGCTGGCCTGCCGCTCATGCTCGGCAGTGTTCGCCGACGCGGACCTCGGCGCTCTACTTCGCCGGACAGCGCCAAGTCGCGCGCGCCGCATCGGGACGTGCATACCCGATTCGCGGCAGCGTCTCGCGCGCGAGCACCGCGAGTCCCCAGATCACGATGAGCATCGACACCGCGTGGGTCTCCGGCATCCGGTAGTGCCAGCTCAGCACTCCGATCCACAGCCCGCCGAGCACCACGATCGCGCTCGCGGCGAGATAGCCGCCGAGTCGCGCGCCGCACTGTGCCTCGTAGGGCCAGAAGAGAATCGCGACGCTGAGCGCGAGCACGAGCACGAGCCGCAGCAGCACCCACCGCCGCGCGATCCGATCCTTTGCCGCCTGCTCCGCCAGCTTCTTGGTTCGCACCACCGACGCCGGCGGCTCCGGCGGCAGCCCATCATACTCCCGTTCGATTTCCCGCAGCTTCGACTTCCAATCGACATCCGACATCAGCCGCACCTCCGCCATGACGTTCATTCTCCCTTCTTTCGACGGAGAAAGGGGCGGAGCGTAACGAAGGTCACCCGTTGTTACGGTGGAACCGAGGGCAACGAGGGACGAGGGAGCGTTTCCGGGTTTTGCGCGCCGGTACGTTTGCTTTCGACACAAAAAGGAAGAACCCGCGCGCAAAACCCGGAACTACTCCCTCGTCCCTCGTCCCTGGTAAGTCGAGACCGAGGACCGAGCACCGAGCAACGAGGACCGAGGAAGCGCCCAGACCGCAGGGTCCTCCTGTCCCAGCACCCACACACTGTAGCCTCGCAGCTTGTACTGCCGCATCAGGTCCACCCGCGCCGCGAACGCGCGTGCGTCCTCGAGGAAGAGAAACTCGTTGATCCCGTCGTTCTGCCAGAATGCGTACGCTTCCTTCTGCTTCTCGTCCCACGTCGTCGTCGCGGCGTTCGAGGCGAGAATGCCCTGCGCGGCCGAGTACGAAAGTCCGGAGCCCGAGGTATGTGCGCCGGCCTGCGCGTCGTAGGTCGGGTACCACCACTCGGAATACGAGGGGAGGCCGAGCGAGATCTTCGATGCGGGGACGCCTAACGACAACACGTACTTCACCACCTCTTCCATCCACGGATAGCCAGCGACCGGGCCGGGCGGCGTGCGGCGGGTATGCTGCGAGTAGGTCATCAGCGAGATGAAATCCATCGATTCGCTGAGCGCCTTGTAGTCGTACGCACCGCGCCAGTTGTCGTAGATCCACTGATGGTACGCAGTCGAACCGGGGAACTCGCTCGAGCGCGGGACAACCGCGGCCGAGAGCGAGCAGTTGATCCGGTGCAGCGAGTCGGCGACTTCGCGCGAGAACGACGTGAAGACGTCGCGATCGGTGACGTTCACGTTCTCGAAATCGAACTGGATCCCGTCGAACTTGTTGTCCCGGCAGAGCGCCGCGATATTCCGGATCGCGCGCCGGCGAGCGTCAGGCGCGTTGAGGATGTGGTGGATGATCGACTGGTCGAACCCCGGGTTCACGATCAGCGGGATCAGCTTGACGTGCTTCGCGCGTGCCGCAGCGATCACCCGCACATCGACTCGTCCCCAGATCGTCCCGATGCTGTCCATCGAGAACGACTGCGGCGCGACGACGGAAATCTTGTCGGCGTGCGCGAGGAAGCTCTGGACGCTCGATTCCGCGTCGGTCGAATACCAGAGCGCTTCGGTCTGCGCGCTGGCGGGATGCGGGATGGTGGCGCTCGCAAGCGCGATCGCGAGGGGGATGAACAGGCAAGGAATTGTCTGGCGCATCGGGGCTGGCACGGGTGGGAGGGACACGGCGTTGCCAAGCTAGAGAAGGGCGCACGGCATCCGCAACAAAGGCACGGATGCCGGCGTCGCAGGCACGACAGCTCCCTGACATAACCGCGCCGATTTCTTTCCAACGCCAGTGCCCGGCCGGACGTACTTCCCGGAGGCATTCGCATCGCGAATCCGTTCGTGGCGCGACCCGTGCGACCGCCGGCCCGACCCATACTT
>JAICUE010000272.1 GCA_025936015.1 Gemmatimonadaceae bacterium | reverse complement strand
TTCCGCGAGCAACACGAATGCCGGAGTGAGGAAGATGGAATACGCCGCATAGTTGAGCGGCAGCAGCGCCACACACGTCCCGACGAAGACGAAGATCAGTACGAGCATCGCGTGCGAGTCGTGGAACGCTGCCGCCAGCCCCGCGGTCAGTACGCCGCCGAGCACCGTGCCCGCGACACGCTGCATCGCCTTCTGCGTCGTCGCGCCAGTGTACGGCTGGAGGATGATCACGATGGTGATCGTGATCCAGTAATCGCGCTTGAGGCCGAATGCCGCCGCGACCCAGACCGCTACCGCCGTCAGCGTCGCTACCCGGAGGGCATGGCGAATGAGGAGCGACCCAGGCGAGCGGATCTGCTGCAGCATGTCGCTGAGCGAGCGGCGCGGTTCCGTACCCACCGCGTCGAGCAATGCATCATCGACGTGCACCGCGCCACCGGAGTTCAGCGACTCCGCGGTTGCGGCCGCGACATCGGCATATTGCGCGGTGCGGTCGAGCAGTCGCGCGACCTGGTCCTCTAACGTATCGGTCGCGCCGGCGGAGGCTGGTCTCGCCGCTGCACGCACTCCTTCCCCGTTCCAGCCGATCGCGACGTGCTCAGCGCCACGTTCGGCTTCGATCGCGTCGGCGGTTCGTCTCGCGGTGAGCGCGAGATCGGTGAGCGTGGCGGTCAGCACGACGCCGACCGCTGGATCGCGCCCCTCGCCAGCAGCGTCGAGCGTGTCGCCTAACGCGATGAGGTGGACGAACATCTGCTCGACCGCTTCGTGGAGGACGAGCAGCCGCTCACCGCGCTCCGATTCCCCCGGCCGGCCGAGCCGGGTGGACGCCAGCACCGTGCGCGCGGCTTCGATCGCGTTCCGGACGGTGACGGTCGGCGTCAGCAGCTCCCACGCATCGTGCGACTCCCCGCGCCCCGCCCGAGCGCCGAGATCGTCGGCGTAATCCGCCAGCGCGCGGTAGCAGGCCGCGACCGCAAGCCGTACCGGGCGATACGGCCGCAGCGGCCAGAGCACGAGCGCGATGAGCATCGCCCAGACGCCGCCCACGATCGCCCACAGCAACCGGTGAGTCGCCTCGGCGACGCCGTTAGGCGGGACCGCGAGCGAGATCAGGTAGCTGCAGAGCACTGCCCCGCCGATCCCGGCGCCGGCACTCCCCCACACGCGGGCCAGCGCACAGGCGACGGCGATCGCGAACGTCACGACCACCGCCGCCACGAGATGTCCGTGCGCGAGCGCGCCGGCGCCGACCGCGATGGCCGCGACGATCGTGAGCACGCCCATCGTCATCGCCCGGCTGCGATACGAGCCGCCGCGATCGTTGAGCGCACCGTTGAAGCCGGCGAGGCTCATCCACGTCGCCGCTTCGCCCGGGAGCGACGCCCCGACGAGCACGGGGACCATCGTCGCGACCGCGGCCCGCAGCCCCGCGGCATACGCCGGCCGCCGTGCGCCGAGTGTGGTCGCGGCGCGGAAGTGGTGTGTCGCCCTGCGGAGTGGCGTCACGTGCTTCGCCATGCGCTCAGTACCGCGATTCGAGTCCCTCGATCACCCGCACGGTGTCGCGCGCGATCAGCAGCTCCTCGTCCGTCGGCACGACCCATACCTCCACTCGTGAATCGTCGGTGCTGATCTTCCCCTCGGCCCCGCCGACCGTCGCTCGATTGCGCTGTTCATCGAGCTTGACTCCCATCCACGCGAGCCCTTCGCAGACGAGCGCACGCACCGGCGCCGCATTCTCGCCGATTCCACCGGCGAAGAGGATTGCCTGCGCGCCGTTCATCGCGGCGAGGTACGAGCCGATGTACTTGCGGACGCGATAGCAGAAGATCTCGATCGCCAGCCACGCCCGGCGGTCGTCGTGCTCCTTCGCCTCGTCGAGCAGCTCGCGCATGTCGTTGGTGAGCCCCGACACGCCGAGCAGCCCGGACTGCTTGTTCAGCACCCCTTCCACCTCGCCGAGCGTCAGCCCTTCCTTGGCGGCGATGTAATCGAGGATCGCCGGATCGAGATCGCCCGACCGCGTCCCCATCACGAGCCCCTCGAGCGGCGTGAACCCCATCGACGTGTCGATCGACACGCCCTTGTCGATCGCGCAGATCGACGCGCCGTTGCCGAGGTGCAGCGCGACGACTTTCGTGTCGTCGCGCGACCGTCCGGTGAGCATCCGGTAGCGGTGCCCGATGTAGCGGTACGACGTGCCGTGGAAGCCGTAGCGCCGGACACGATGCCGCCGGTAGAACTGGTAGGGCAGCGCGTAGAGATACGCGCGCTCGGGGATCGTCTGGTGGAAGGCAGTATCGAACACCGCGACCTGCGGGACCCCGCTGCCTAACGCTGCGCGGGCGGCGTGGATTCCGCGCAGGTTGTGCGGGTTGTGCAACGGGGCGAGATCGATCGTTTCCTCGATTCCGCGAATCACCGCGTCGTCGATCTTCACCGAGCGGACGAACTGCTCGCCGCCATGGGTGACGCGATGGCCGACGCCCTCGATCTCCGAGATGCGCGTGATCCCCGTTCCCGACGCTTCGCTCATGACCCACTTGACGACGAAGTCCACCACCGAGCGATGGTCGCGCATCTGCTCGGTTCCCCGCTGGGGTTCACCGTTCTTCCCACGCAGCGTGTACACGGCCTCGCCGCCGATCCGTTCGATCGTTCCGCGTGCGAGCTTCTCGTCCTTGTTCGCCGCCATCCGCTCGGCGTCGGTGCGGACGACCTGGAACTTGAGGGTGGACGATCCAGCATTGAGTACGAGGACGTTCATGGCAGTCGGTCGGGGTGGCGGGTGCGCGGAATATACGCAGGAAACGGCGCCCGTAGCCGCGGCGCTGCACGCTGGTTATCGTGGACGCCCATGCCAGCCGTTGTCCTTTCCCCCTGCGTCCGCGCCGCCGGGCGCCGCGCCCCGTGACGTTAGGCAGGCGATGCTCAGCCTGACCGCGCTCGCCGGCTGGGAGTCGGCGGTGCTGGCCAGCGTCCGCGGTGCGACCGGCAGCATCGAGGAGCGCGACGCCCAGATCACCCGTTCCGGACTCTACGCCGAGTATCCGGCGATCCTCGCCGGCTACCTCGACCTCGTGCTCGACGTCGACGATGAGGCCATCGCTCACGAAGCGCTAAAGCGCGCCGTGTTCATCGCGTGGTATGGCTTCAACGCCCCGTCGACGGTCTCCGGGATCGCCGAGCTCCCCGAGTCGGCGATCCGCCGACTGATGGACGCGCTCGGCGACGCCATCGCCGCTGGCGGCATCGACGACGAACTAGGGGCGATGCTCGCGTGGTACTCAGGCCAGTTCGGCTACGTCTTCGAGCATTTTGGGCCGGTGCGTGGACTCGACGCGCTTGTCGGCGACGTGGATCGAAGCGCGATCGCAGCGCTCGTCGCGAATGCGGCGCCCTGGCGAGGCCGGGGGCAGATGGGCGAGTACTGGGCGACGCTCGCGACGAACGGCCGTTGATGCGTTAGGCACCGAGCCACGCGGTCGCGTCGACCGCGTCGCGAAAGACGCGCGCGTCCACGCCCTGGTCCTCCAGCGTGACGGCGCCGAGTCGCATCAGCCCGAAGGTGGCGTCGCTGTCGGCGACGAGGGCGATGCGCCGCCCAAAACGATCCGCCTGCGACGACAGGAAGCGGCCCATGGTCCGGACGTCCGCCGCGCTGCGGGTCGCAAGGACCGTCGACTCCCGCACGTCGAAGAGAAGTCCCCGGATGTTCCGGGGCGCAGCCGGGCCGGCGAGGGCGCTGAGCAGGCCGTCACGGACATCCGCCGTCGTGTAGCTGCCCGTCAGGCGCAGTACGACGCTCGCGTCGAGGAATTCATGGCTGACGGGCATGGTGGCGTCGCGTGGGTTGCTGCAGCTTTCAGTTGGAATCCGGGACTACCAGGCAGCGACGCAAATCCTTCACCCGTCGCGGGCGGCGTCGCATCCGGTCGATTAGAAGATTCTCAGCTTCCGCCCGCGGTCTCCCCGCGCATGCAGCTGCGACGAATTATTCGCAACCGAACTTTAATGCCGCTCCGAGCCGTTGCGGCTCGCCGGAGCGCGGCATATGGAATTTACCGAGACCTGACCTTCGCGCGGCCACCTCGGATAAACGATGACGGCGCCCGCTACCACACCGACTCGGCGATTCTTCCGAACTCGAGGGAGCGCAGTCGATCGGTAGGCTCACAAACAAAACGCTACAGCGATGTCACTCGCTGTAGCGTCGCGCGTTCCGGGCTCGAACCGCTTTCGATTTTGATGGGTGTATCGATGGGCCTGGGAGGAGTTGAACCTCCGACCTCACGCTTATCAGGCGTGCGCTCTAACCACCTGAGCTACAGGCCCCGCTCTGTCCGGCGAAGTCTGCCGGACAGCATGCAAATGTAGCCGATCGCGGCGCATGGGTCAATTCACGCGCCCCGACGAGGTTGCGAGCGCGCCGAGCAACGTGCGCGAATTTCTAGCGACACCGCGGGTGGCTAGCTGCCTAACACGACCGCCCCGATGCACGCTTGTGAGCGCGCACCGGGGCGGCGTGAAGAAAAAAATCGAGTGATGTGTCGTGCGAGGCTGCGACTTCAAGACGCTTTCAGCGGACGCGCTCGTGAGAGCGGCCGTCTACTCGCATGTCTCGTAAGGAGGTGATCCAGCCGCAGGTTCCCCTACGGCTACCTTGTTACGACTT
>JAICUE010000512.1 GCA_025936015.1 Gemmatimonadaceae bacterium | reverse complement strand
GACCGCGACGGCGTGGACGACCTCGCCACCCGCGCCCTCGGCGAATCGATGGGAGGCCTCTCGATCATGCGGCTCGATACCGCGCGCAAGCGCTTCGACCGCCTGACCGCAGGGTTCTCATGGGAGAGCCGCTGACGCGGCGCCGCGGTGCTCGGCTGGCACTAAGCAGTAAGCGATAAGCAGTCAGCGAACAGCGGAACAGCGAAGGGAGCGTAGCGCGCGACACAGCAGCCGCGGTGTACTTTCTGCTACCGTGGCATTAGCCCGCTGTTCGCTTACTGCTGACAGCTTATCGCTTACAGCCTATTTATCGCTCACAGCCTATTTATCGCTTACAGCCTATCGTGCACAATGTGTCGCTCACGGCTTATCGCTTACAGCCTATCGCTCACAGCTGATTTCTTACAGCCAGCCCCCTGAGCGCTCAGCACACCGCGCCAGACGCGCGTATCAGGTAGAGAACCCGAGGGAGGAATCATGCGCAGCACCGCTCTGAACGACGTTCGTGGTTTCGGCCGCGCAGCCGGGACCCGGATGCTGATCGCCGTTTTCGTCGCTGCGCTCGCCGCCTGTGGCGATGGCACCGGACAGGATTTCCTCACTCCCATCGGCGGCGGCGGTGGCAGCACCGATACCACCGCGCCGACCGTCGTCACGACGAGTCCGGCGAACGGTTCGACGAGCGTCCCGCGCACCACGCCGATCAGCATCACTTTCTCCGAGCCAATCGATTCGGCGAGCGTCACCAACGCCGCGTTCGCGCTCGACAACGGCGTGACCGGGACCATCACGGTCAGCGGCGCCGTCGCGACGCTGACGCCAACGCCCGCGCTCCCCGCGCTGACGACGATCACTGGCACAGTCTCGACCGGAATCCGGGATCTCGCCGGGAACGCGCTCGCCGCTCCTGTGACCTTCCAGTTCACGACCGCGCCCTGACGGTGCAGGTTGCTGCTCCGCGCCTGGCGTCCCGGCGCCGGGCGTCGCTGATTTTCATCGCGTCGCTGCTCACCGCCGGGTGCCGGCTCGGTCACGCGCCATCGCCCGCACCCGCCCGGACGGCGACACCGGCAGCCGCGCACGTCGCGATCCCGGCTGGTGTCTCGGCCGATGACTACGAGTATCTCCGCGGGCGGCACATCCTGATCCCGGTCGCCAATGCGAAGCTCGCGCGCATTCCCGACAGCTTCGACGACGCGCGCGACGGAAAGCGCCGGCATCATGCCGTCGACATCATGGCGCCGCGTGGCACGCCGGTGATCGCCGCCGACGACGGGCACATCCTCAAGCTGCGAAAGGGGGGCGCGGGCGGGATCACGATCTATGCGGTCGATCCCGAGTCGCGCTTCGTCTACTACTACGCGCACCTCGATCACTACCGCACAGGGATCGTCGAGGGGCAGCCGCTCGAGCGTGGCGACACCATCGGCTTCGTCGGTACCACCGGCAATGCGCCTCCCGATGTTCCGCATCTGCACTTCCAGATCATGCGGATGCCGCCGGACCAGAAGTGGTGGACGGGCGTGCCGGTCGACCCGCGTCCCCTGTTCGTCGAGTAGCTTTCGCGCTGGCGAGAGTGTCATCGACAGCCGTGTCATCGACCGCGAGCGAGCGCAGCGCATGAGTGAAGGACGCACCCCCACCCCGAAGATCAGCGGCAAGGAGCGCGCGGCGCTCCGCGGCGAGGCGCATCACCTCACTCCGCTCGTCCACCTCGGCAAGGAAGGATTGACCCCCGCGGTCATCGCCACCCTCGACGATGCGCTCCGCACGCACGAGCTGGTGAAAGTCGCGCTGACGAAGAACGCCGCAATCGATCCGAAGGACGCCGCCCACCAGCTCGCCGGCGCGACCGCGTCGGACGTCGTCCAGGTCATCGGGCGGACGACGACGCTGTATCGCCACAACCCTGAGCTCGAGCGGAAGAAAGGCGATCTCCCGCCCTGGCGCTAGAAAGAGCGTGCGGCCCGCTGCATGCTTGCAGTCGATGCGTGTGGTGGCTTT
>JAICUE010000478.1 GCA_025936015.1 Gemmatimonadaceae bacterium | reverse complement strand
AATTCGCGAACTGTGTGTTGAGCACGTAATAGGCGGGGCGGGGTGGCGCGCTCAGTGCCGCGCGACGCACGTCCTCCACGACGCCGACGACCGTCATCCATGGCAGCGGATGATCGGGCGGGGCGCCGGCAAAGCGAAGCCGACGTCCAATCACGTCGCGCTCGCCGGGCCAGAAGGTGCGCGCCAGCTCGCGGCTGACGACGACGATCGGCGGGTCGGTGGGGCCGTCGGTTTCCGCGAAACCGCGTCCCTCGACCACCTTGATGCCTAACGCTCGAAAGACGTCGTTCGTGACGATGGAGTAGTCCGGAGACGGCAGCGCTCCCGACGAGGCTGGATGTCCTTCCGCCTCGAGCACCCAATCCCCGCTCTCGCCGTTCAACGGCAGCAGCGACGTTGCCGCGGCGGACGTCACGCCGGGGAGCGCACGAAGCTCATCGAGTGCGCGCTCGTAGAAACCCAGCACCTTGTGGGACGAGTCGTAGCGCACGGGTGGCAACGCGACATCCATCACCAGTGCGCCCTCGGGACGGAACCCGGGGTCCACCGACTGCAGCCGCCAGAAGCTGCGGCCGACGAGCCCCGCCCCGACAAGCATCACCGCCGCGAGCGCGACCTCGCTGACGACGAGCAGCGCGCGCGTGCGGCTGCCGCGGCGTCCACCACTCGCGGTGCCAGCGGCGATCGCGCTGCGCACGTCGGTACGCCCTGCATGCAGCGCCGGCACGAGCCCGGCTGCGAGCGCCGCCCCGGCAACGATCACCGCCACGGCGGCGACGACACCGCCGCTCAGTGCGACCTCGGCGCCGGGAGGAACGACCTCGGGATTGAGCGCGAGCAGCGCGCGCACGCCGAGCACCGCGAGCGGCACGCCGACGATCGCACCGGCAAGCGCGAGCACGAGCGACTCCGTGAGCAGCTGCCGCACGAGCCGCCCGCGACTCGCGCCGAGTGCGACGCGGACGCCGATCTCGCGCTGCCGCGCCTCGGCGCGGACGAGCAGCAGGTTCGCGACATTGATCGCCGCGAGGAGGAGGAGCAGAACGACGGTAGCGAGCAGCGCGATCATCATCGGCCGCGCGTCGCCGTACAGCGCGTCGCGCAGCGTGCGTGCTTCCATCACGAATCCCGCGCCATCGTATTCGCGATACTGCGTCGCTGCAATCGATGCGTACGTCGCGAGTTCTGCCCGCGCGCGATCGATCGTGGTGCCGGGCGCCAGGCGCGCGATGACGTCGAGGTAGTGGTTGCCGCGCTGCGCGTCGCCGATCGTGTGGCTGCGCAGCGGGAGGAAGCCCTCGGCTCTGCCCAGCCGGTCCCCCGGCGCGAGCACGCCAATGACAGTCCGCGACACTCCATCGATGGTGACCGTCTGGCCGAGGATCCCGGGATCGGCGCCAAAGCGGCGCGCCCACAACCCGTGCCCGAGTACGATCACGTTCGGTCCACCCGGACGATCCTCCTCGGCGTCGAAGGTGCGCCCGATGACGGTGCGCATGCCTAACGTCTGGAAGAGGTTTGCCGACGCGAACGCGAAGTAGAGCCGCTCGGGCGCGCCGTCGCCGCCTAACGTGCGATCTGTCTCGTCGTAGGCGGCGACGCTCGAGAACGAGTGCAGCGCCTGCACGTCCACAAACTCGGCGGCGGAGAGCTGCCCCGGGGGAACCGAGAGCCCTGGCATCCCCGCTTCCAGCCTCACCAATCGATCGGGATCGGGATAGGGGAGGGGGCGCAGCAGCACACCGTAGACGACGCTGAAGATCGCGGCCGCGGAGCCGATGCCGATTGCGAGGGTGAGGATCGCCGCGGTGGCGAACCCCTTGGCACGGCGCAGCCCGCGCAGCGCGAAGACGACGTCCTGCATGATGTCCTCCACGACCGTGGTGATCCGCTGGCGGCGCAGCTGGCCGCGATCGATCGCGACGCACTCGTCGCGCACCTGGGCGAGATTGCCGAAGCGGCGCTGCGCCCTGTCGCGCGCCTCGCCGGGAGCGAGTCCGCGCTGACGCAGCTGCTCCTCGCGCATGGCGAGATGAAACGCGATCTCGTCGTCGACGTCTGCTTCGACGCGCCGCCGGAAGGGCAGGCGGAACGCCCGACGCCAGCCCGGCGGCCGGTCGTCGGCCGGATCAGGCATCGGCGACGCTCGAAGTCGCGCGCAGCGCCACGGCGATCGCTTCGGCATAGCGATGCCAGGCCGGCGCCTGCGCGCGGAACTGCGCGCGACCGGTCGGCGTGAGGCGGTAGAATTTCGCGCGGCGATTGTTGTCGGAGATCCCCCACTCCGTCGTCACCCATCCCTTCCGCTCGAGGCGATGCAGCGCGGGATAGAGCGTCCCCTCCTCGATGGAGAGGGCATCGTCCGTCGCCTGCTCGATCCACTCGGCCACCGAGTACCCGTGACGCGGGCCCCACGAGATGGCTTT
>JAICUE010000031.1 GCA_025936015.1 Gemmatimonadaceae bacterium | reverse complement strand
TACCTCCCGCTGCGCCACCGTCCGCGCGACGGCACGCAGGTAGACCTGCCGCTCGACGCATCCGGCGACCGCTCGCCTGACGATTCACCCGAGACCCGCGGTCTCGAGCGAGGCGGCGATGAAACGAACGCGGCACCTCCGGCCGCGGTCGCGGCGAAGCCGAAGAAGAAGAAGGCAGCTCCGACCGAGCCGGCGAGCATCGCCGAGCGTGCGCTGGCGACCGGGCGTTACCCGATAAAGAACCTGCCCGCGCTCGACTCGGACGAGATGGCGCCGCTGCGCGCGCTGCTCGAGGACGCAGGCGTGAAGAAGACGGGACAGAATGCGAAGTACGACATGCTCGCGCTGCGACGAGCGGGAATACGCCTGCGCGGGCTCGACTTCGACACCATGCTCGCGAGCTACGTCCTCGATCCGGGGCGCCGGTCGCACGGCCTCGATGTACTCGCGCTCGAGTTTCTCGACTACCGCATGACGTCGTTCGACGAGTTGTGCGGGAAAGGACGCGCCGCGATTCCATACGACCAGGTGCCGATCGACTGCGCCCGCGACTATTCCTGCGAGGATGGCGACATGACGCTTCGCCTCCGCGCGCTGTTCGAACCGCAGCTCGAGACGCACGCGCTGACGCGACTCCTCGAGGACATCGAGATGCCGCTCGTCGAGGTGCTCGCCGAGATGGAGTGGGCGGGAGTGTCGATCGACCGCGAGTGGTTCAAGTCGCTGAAGACGCGCTTCCAGGCGGAGCGCGAACGCGTCGAGAAGCTGATCTACGAGGCCGCCGGGATGGAGTTCAACATCAACTCGAACCCGCAGCTGCGCGAGATACTCTTCGAGAAGCTCGGGCTGCCGATCATCAAGCGCACCGCGACCGGGCCATCGACCGATGCGAGCGTGCTGCAGGAACTCGCCGAAGAGGGCCATGCGCTGCCCTCGCTCCTGATGGAGTATCGCGAGCTGTCGAAGCTGGAGAGCACGTACATCGATGCCTTGCCGGCGATGGTCAGTCCGCACACGTCGCGGATCCACACGTCGTTCAATCAGACGGTTGCATCGACGGGACGTTTGTCGTCGAGCGATCCGAATCTCCAGAACATCCCGATTCGCCGTGAGCTCGGTCGTGACATTCGCCGCGGCTTCGTTCCGCGAAAGGGATGGACGCTGCTTTCGGCCGACTACTCGCAAATCGAGCTGCGATTGCTCGCGCATCTCTCCCACGATCCGGCGTTCGTGACCGCGTTCCAGAGCGGCGGCGACATCCACCGGCAGACAGCCGCCCTCATCTTCGACGTGCCGCTCGATCAGGTGACATCCGAGATGCGCGGCCGCGCGAAGACGATCAACTTCGCGACGATCTATGGACAGGGCGCGCACGCCCTCTCACGCCAGCTCGGCGTCGCACACGCGGATGCGAAGGCGTTCATCACGCGCTACTTCGAGCGCTTCGAGGGAATCCGCAAGTATCTCGACTCGATGGTCGAGCTGGCGCGCGCGCAGGGATACGTGCAGACCATCTTCGGGCGGCGGCGCTACATCCCCGAGCTGCGCGACCGGAACTTCAACATCCGCGCGTTCGGCGAACGAACCGCGACCAATTCGCCGATTCAGGGGTCAGCGGCGGACCTGATCAAGATCGCGATGATCCGCATCCACCGCGCGCTCGCCGACCAGAAGTTGGCGAGCGCGATGATCCTGCAGGTCCATGACGAGCTGGTTTTCGAGGCGCCGCCCGAGGAGCTGTCGCGCCTCGAGGCGCTCGTCCGCGAGGAAATGGAGCACGCCGCGGAGCTGTCGGTGCCCCTCGTCGTCGACATCGGGACCGGGGCGAACTGGGTGGAGACGAAAATGTGATGTCAGGTCGTCGACTTGGTGACGTGGGCACACTGGAATCGTCCAATGTGGACGCCGTCCCTGCTCCCGACATCCGCGGGAGTTTCCCCAGCTTGACGTCTGATGAAATCGCGCCGAGTTGGGTTCACGCTGATCGAGCTGATGGTCGTGGTCGTCATCCTCGCGATTCTCGCGGCGATGACGATTCCGCGCATGAAGAACACGAAAGGACGCGCGCATGCGGCGGCGCTCCGGACGGACCTGCGCAACCTGGCGAACGCGGAAGAAGCGTTCTTCGCCGCGAACAGCCGGTACAGCGCGGCGTTCGACTCGCTCAACTTCCGGGGATCGCCGGGAGTGATCGTCGTCATCCCCGAAGCGACGAAGGTGGGCTGGTCCGCGTCGGCGACGCACCCGGAGTCATATCCGCTGAAGTGCGCGATCTACTCCGGCACCGTGACGCCGCTCCCGCCGGCAACGACGGAGTCCGAAGTCGGCTGCCAGTAGGGAGTCCGCGTGAAGGCGCGGTGGTCGCGTGAGCGACGCCGCACTGCCTGACGATAGCGACGTCACGCGACGTACCCCGGTCGATCCGCCGCGATTTCGCGAATTCACCGATCGGCGCGCCGGGATGATCCATGCGATGGAGGGCGGGCTCTGGCTGCACCGGCACGTCTGGAAGGGGCGTCCGATGGCGCACCTCGTCTCGGTGAATCGGACGCTGCTGCTCGAGTACGGGCGCGCGGTCGGGATTCCCGCCGAGCGGCTGCAGTTCAAGCCGTTGAAGGATCCGCGGACCGGCGTGCGCCGCGACGCATGGCACTGGGACCTGGTCGGCGCCTGGCTGCCGCCGCGCCGGCCGCTCCCCGCCCCGCCGGAACGTTAGGCGACGTTGACGCTGTGCCGCCCGGCGGCACCGGCGGCAAGCAACTCGTTTTCGAGCGCGGTCGCGTCGTTCCGCGCGGCCGACATCGCTGCGACCATCGTCTGCTGCAGCGCTGGATCGCGACGGAATCGGAGATAGGCGCGCGCCCGCGCACGTGCGCGCTCCGCGCGGTCGCGCAGCGCGAAGTCGCAGTCGGTGAGCAAGGGGAGCGCGAGCAATGCGAGGGGCGCAACCAGCGCTCCAGCAAAGCGCCAGACGACCGCCGTGAGCGTCGCCCAGGACAGCAGCACGAGTGGCGCACCGATCAGGATCGTCTGCATCGCCGGGTCCGACCCAGATTCACTGCGTCGCATGGCAACGCTGCGGGCGAGCGTGAGCGCCGGCCAGTTCAGCAGGCGAGCGACGAGCGCAAAGGGCACGGCGATCGCCGTGATCGCGCCCTCACGCACGACGAACCAGGCACCCGATCCGAGACTCGTGTCGATGGTCGCGTCGCGCGGGTCGAGTCGCTCCCGCCGCGCGACCTCCTCGATGCCGCGCAGCCGCGACCGGAGCGCATCCGCTCGACGCGCGTGCTCACCGCCCGAGGCAGCCGCGCTGTCGAGGAGAAGGCGCGCAGCGTCGATGCGCCGGCTCAGCGCGACCTCGTCGGCCCACCGGGTCCCGCTGCCTAACGGGCCGAACCCATGCGCCGCGAGCATCGCACTGAAGCGGGCAACCTCGCCGGCAGCCGACGCAGTCTCGAAATTCATCGTCACGGCGCGAAGTCGACGGTCGATCTCGGCCGTCAGTCGATCGACCGCATCGCTTGCGCCGCTCGCGTTGGCACTCGCCCAATCATCGACCGGGAGAGGCTCGCCGATTTCAACGAGGATTCGCGTGCGTGGCCGGCCCTTGTCCTCGAAGACGAACCCGATCGGGAGAATCGCGAGCCGGCGAACCCCCGCCGCCCTGGCCTGCAGCGCCATCCGGGCTGTCCCCGTTTTCAGCGGCGCGATCCCCGGCTCGTCGTGGCTCTTTCCCTCGGGGAAGATCAGCACCGCGCGATGCCGGCCCAGCGCCTCAATCACCGCGCGGAAGGCATCCTCGTTCCGCTTCGGGTCTGGTGCGCCCCCTGCCTGACGGCGCGCCCGTTCGTCGCTCGCGCGGCGGAGCGGCACCATCCCGATTGCACCGAGAAATAAGCGAAGCAGCGGATTCTCGAACAGCGTCGCCTTTCCAGTGAATGTCACCCGCCGCGCCAGCGTCGTCGCGACGAGCATCGGATCGATCATCGCGTTAGGGTGGTTCGCGACGATCAGCAGCGGCGCATCCGCCGGCACCCGGTCGGCGCCGCTGATCTCGATCCGGCGGTAGTACCAGCCGAGCGCGATGCGTGCGAGCCGGCGGATCATCGCGTAGAACATCAGCGCGCCTTCGCGAGACCGAAGTTGTCCGGCACCTTCCGGAGAACGAACAGCGCGATGACCATCGCGACGGCGACGCTCGCGACCGCGGCACGATAGGCAACGCCGGTTCCGAAATGCGGGGAGAGTCCGTCGACGGCGAGCGCCCACACGAAGGGGCCGAGTACCGCGGCCGCGCGCGCCGAGAGCACCATCAGGCCGAAGTACCGTCCCGCTTCTACGTCAGGGACGAGACTGAGGAGCAGGGGACGTTCGGCAGTGCTCACGCCGCCGTAGATCAAGCCGATGAAGAAGCCGACCACCCAGAACGCGCGCTGCGACGGGGCGAGGATCATCGCGGTGAGGAGAACGACCCACGCCGAGATGACGAGCATCAACGTCTTCTTCGGACCGATACGATCGGTGAGCAGTCCACAGACGTAGGCGCCGACCACCGCTGGAATCGTCAGCACCAGAAACAGCTTCTGCTCCGTTCCCTTCGCGAAGCCCATCGCGACGACGGCGTAGAGCGCCATGTAGCTGATGATCGTCCCCATCGCGTCCTGGTAGAGGAACGAGGCGAGGATGAAACGCAGTGCGCCTGGATGCTGCTTCGCGTCGCGAATCGTATGTCCGACCTCGGCGAACGCCTCACGCCATTTGACGCGCGTCCGCTGCACGGTGCCAGCAAGATGGTCTCGGCACCAGACCATCAGTGGGACGGTGAAGAGGAGAAAGAGCAGCGCCGTAGGAACGAAGGTGCTCACACGCCCGGCGTGGCTCGTGAACGGCATCGTCGCGCGGAGCGTTCGCAGCATGCCGCTGGGGAGTGGCACCACGCCGGCGATCGAACCGCTGAAAAAGCCCGAAACGAGAACGACGCCGGAGATCGAGCCGATGTAGCCAAGCGCAGTGCCGAGCCCTGATAGCCGTCCCTGCTCGTGCAGTGGCGCGAGCTCCGGAAGCATCGCGTTGTAGAAGGGCTGTGCGCCCTGGTAGGCGTAGTTTGCGACTATGAACGCCGCGATGATCGCCACGAGTGCGCCGGTCGGCAGATGCCAGCCTGGCGCGACCGGCGTCGCGCCAATGGTCTGGTCGCCGACGATCGGAACCATGGTCTGTCCGATGATGCCGATCGCGACGGTGGCGACGCAGGCCAGGATCGTGAACCAGACCACCCACGGCTTCCGCCGGCGCGTCGCGTCCGAGATTGCGCCGAGCACGGGAATGGAGACCGCCACGAGCAGCGACGAGATCCCGTTGCCGATCGCGACGGGAGTGTTCTTCCCGACCCCGAGATCGGACACCAGCCACACCGCGAAGTACAGCGTCGCGATGTTCATCGAGAAGATGGTGTTGGCGAAATCGTACAGCGCCCAGCTCCACCGCTCGCGCGCCGGTGCCGCAGTGCGGACGATGATCTCGCCATCACTGGCGGCTATCGGGATCACATGGGTTGCGTGTGCCATTCTCGCTGGGTACGAGGTGTGCCCGTAGTGTATTCTGCACGTCCGCGCGCGCCGATACGTCGCCTGACGTAGCCGTTGGGCAGGCCGTCCGTGTCGCGCGACTTTCCCCGTAAATACGGCTTTGCCGTTGACGCCCCATCCGACGCGTGCAAATTAGACCGATGCGTTCCCCGTTGCGTCACGATCGTCGCAGACTGACTGCGCGCCCGCGCGCCGCTGCCGCGCTCTGCATCGCGCTCGTCTCGATCGCTGCCTGCGAGCGGTCGTCGAAGTCGGGCGGCGATTCCACCGTCACGGCCGCGCCCCTCCCCGACACGAGTGGTGTCGTCGCGACGAATGCTGGATGGAATGCCGACGCCGGCTCGATTCTCCTCGTCGCCGGCGACGTTCCCGGTCTTGGTGAAGTGATCTTCCCCGAGGTGACCGACAGCTCGTTCGGCGATTCCACGCTGATGGACCTCGCGCCGGTGCGCGGCGCGCAGGTGACGCTCTTTTCCCGACGCGGTGAAGTCGCCAACGCGACGGTAATCGGGGAGGACACGACCGCGGAAGCGGATAGCAGCGACGACGCGTGTGAGGATTGGCCGCTGGTGCGACTGCGCAACGAGTCGCGTGGCCCGACCGCGGCGTGGACGATCGGGCTCGTCGCCGGCCATGCGCACAGCATGCCGCTCGACTCGATGGACCACCTTCCGCGTGCCGACTCCATTCGCCTCGCGACGGAGGTCGTGCGCCTCGCCGAAGGGCTCCCCGACGACACCGCGCAGGCGTTTCGTGGCCTGCCGTTCTACGTGCGCACCGTCAGGCGCTTTCATCCCGCAGCTGGAATCGACGCATTGGTGGCCGACCTGTCGCGGCGGATCAACCAGGAAGCCGACCCCCGCGAGGAGCAGCTGCTCCTCGTCGCCGAACGTGACAGCGGCAAGGCGAAAGGCCCCTGGCACGCCAGCTTCAGCGAGCGAGCGTCGGGACACGAGGGGACAGTGGAGACGCACGACGTCCTCGCCGGCGTCACGGTCGGCGCCGCCCAGCGGCCAACGCTGGTGCTCGCCCACTACGTCGGGGACGGCGTGGCCTACGCGCTGCTCGAGCGAAATGGCGCTGGCCGCTGGGAACGCCGCTGGGTCAGCGCCTCGAGCGGCTGCGCGCAGTAACCCGGCGGCCGCGATCTCCGCCGTTAGGCATCACTCCCCATCCGCCTGACCGAGTGCAGCGGGCGCGGCTCCGCGCGCCCGCGTCGTCGCCAGCGCGACGAGCGTCGCGATGTACGGCAGCGCGAGGAACGCCTGATAGGGCAAAGTCCAGCCGCGGGCCTGGAAGAGGTACTGCAGCGCGCTCGCCGCGCCGAACGCCACCGCCGCAACGAGCACGCCGCCCGCCCGCCAGCGCCCGAGCGCGACGATCGCGATCGCGATGAATCCCCGCCCCGCCGACATTCCCTCGGCGAAGGTTCCCGACTGGACGAGGACCAGCGAGGCACCGGCTGCGCCGCCTAACGCTCCGGCGAAGAGCGCTGCGCCGATCCGCAGTCGACCAGTCGCCACCCCAGCTGCCCGCGCCGCCGATGGACGCTCACCACAGGCGCGGATCGCGAGCCCGAGATGCGTCCGCGCCAACCCCCACCAGACGACGACGATCGCGACCACCGCCGCGTAGGTGAACATGCTCTGGGCGAACAGCGCGGCACCGATCACTGGAATGCGCGCGAGTCCCGGAATCGAGAGCGGGTGAATCATCGGCACGCGCAACCCGGCACCCTCGGGGCCGAACAACACATGGTACAACGCCGCCGTCGCTCCCGTCGCGACCAGGGTGATCGCGGTGCCGGTCACGATCTGCTCGGTTTGCCACTTCACGACGAAGAGCGCGAACAGCGCGGCCATCGCCGCCCCAGCGAGCAGCGCGAGCATGACTCCCACCATCGTGCCTGACGCCCAGCCGCCGGCCGCGGCGGCCAGTGCGCCGGCGAGGATGCTGCCCTCGATTCCGATGTAGATGATCCCGGCGCGCTCGATCACCAGCTCGCCCGTGGCGGCGAGGAGGAGCGGTGTCGCGGTTCGCACGGTCGCGGCGAGGAACTCGCCGTTCACGCTCATCCGTCTGCCTCGACCAAGGCAGGCCTGCGTGCGGCGCGCGCTTCATACGCACGCGTCAACACCGGCACGAGCAGCGCCAGCAGGATGAGACTTCCCTCGACGACCGTCACGAACGCCGCCGGTACCCCGGCATCTCGCTGCATCGCGCTCGCCCCTGCTTCGAGAGCGCCGAACAGCAGCGCGCTCGGCGCGACGAGCAGCGGATCGAGCCGGGCGAGGAGCGCGACGGCAATCGCGGTGTAGCCGTAGCCCGGTGAGAGCCCCTCGTACAATGCGTAGGTAACGCCTGTCGCCTCGATCCCCCCGGCGAGTCCAGCCAGCGCTCCGCTGAGGACGAACACCTCCAGCGCGACGCGTGACACGTCGATCAATCCCGCGCTCGCCGCCGCGCGCGGGTTCGCCCCCGTCGCGCGTACCCGGAACCCCCACGCCGTTCTCCGCATGACGATGCCTAACGCGATCGCCGCCGCGAATGCGAGACCGACCCCGAGATGCAGGCGTGTTCCCGGAACGCGCGGGAGCCGCGCCGCGACGTCGATCGTCCGGCTCTGCGGATACGCGTGCGTCGGCTCCTGGAGCGGCCCGCGCACGAGATAGCCCACCAGGTTCAGCGCGATGAAGTTGAGCATGATCGTGCTGATCACCTCGAGGACGCCGCGCCGCCGAAGCAGCGCCGCCGGCAGCGCCCACGCACCCCCGGCGATCGCGGCAAGCGTCAACGCGAGCGTCAGGCGGACCGCGCCCGGCAGCGGCAGCGATGCGCCGGCGATGGCGGCTGTCGCGCCGGCGAGCAGCTGCCCCTCGGCGCCGATGTTCCACACTCCGGCGCGAAACGCCAGGGCCACCGCCAGGCCAGCGAGCAGCAACGGCGTTGCACGAACGAGCGTGGCGGAGAAGAACGCGTACGATGATCCGAGCGACCCGCGCCAGAGCGCGCCCAGCGCGGCTGGCACGTCGTAGCCGCCTAACGCGAGGAGGACCGTGAGCAGCACGAGCGCCGCCGCCGCGACGCCGGCACTCCCGGCGGCGGGGGCGGCGAATCGACGCGCCGTCACGGCTCGATCCCGAGCATTGCCCGGCCGATCGCATCCCGCCCGCCCTGCGCCGCGCGAACTCGTCCTCCGACGACGACCACGATGCGATCGGAAAGCGCGAGCACCTCATCGAGATCGGCCGAATGAAGCACGACCGCGGCTCCTTGCGCGCGCGCCGCGCGCAGCCGCTCGTGCACATCCGCGGTCGCCCGCAGATCGAGTCCGCGTGTCGGTTGATCGGCGACGACGAGCGGCGGGTTGCCGTCGAGCTCGCGGGCGAGTACGAGTCGCTGCTGGTTGCCGCCGGAGAGCGTGCGCGCAGCCGCCAGCGCGCTGCTCGCCCGCACGTCGAACCGCTCCATCAGGGCTTCGCTGTGCGTCCGCATCGCCGGCCAATCGAGCCATCCCTGCCGCGCGCCGGCGCCGCCTAACGCGATGTTCTCCACCAGCGTCAGATCGTCGGCGAGCGCCTCGGCATGGCGATCCTCGGGGATGTACGCCACTCGATCTGGAAGTCTGACGCTCCCGCGTATCGCCCGCTCGCGCCCCGCGAGTATGCGGAGCAGCGCCGCTTCACCGTTCCCTTCGACCGCCGCAACGCCGACGATTTCACCACCGCGGGCGACGAACGTGACCTCCTTCAAGGCGGGCGCCCCGTACCCCGATTCACTCGACACATCGCGAAGCTCGGCGACTATCGCGGCGGCGCTCGCACCCTCACGGGCCGGAGCCGCCGCCTGCCTGACGGCCATTGGCGCGCCGAGCATTGCCGCGGCAAGCGAATCTTCGGTCGTCTGCGGGGCTGCCGCCGACAGCGCTACCCGCCCGGCGCGGAGCACCGTCACGTCGTCGGCGATCTCGAGCGCGTCGCGCAGCCTGTGGGTGATCAACACCACCGCCCGGTCGTCGCTGGCGAATCGGCGCACCCATTCGAGCAGCGCCGCGGCGTCGGCTGGCGCCAACGTCGCGGTCGGCTCGTCGAGAATCAACAGCTTCGCACCGTGTGAGAGCGCCTTGACGATCTCGACTCGTTGCTGGGCGCCGATGCCTAACGTCCCGGCCATCGCATCCGGGTCGACGGTCGACCCTGTCGCCTCGGCCAGCTCGCGCACCCGCTGGCGCGCCGCCGCGGCGCGAAACAATCCGCGACCGCCGAGCGCGACGTTCTCGGCGACGGTCAGCGATGGCACGAGGGAAAAGTGCTGCTGCACCATCGCCAGCCCGGCACCGAGCGCGTCACGTGGCGACGCGAAGGACACGGGCGCGCCCATCCAGCGGATCGTCCCGCTGTCCGCCCGCGCCAGCCCGAAGGCGATCCGCATCAGCGTCGTCTTCCCGGCGCCATTCTCGCCGAGCAGCGCATGCACCGTCCCCGGCCTGACGACGAGCGACGCACCCGCCAGCGCCTGGACATCGCCGTATCGCTTCGAAAGCGCGTCGAGCGCGAGCAGCGGCGCGCCGGTGCTCACAGCCCGGTGGGTGCCTCGATGAACCGCCAGGGGACGCCGAACTCACGCTCGACCAGCCGGCCCAGCGCCTGCACGCCTAACGTTTCCGTTGCATAGTGCCCGGCGTAGACGATCACCAGACCGAGCTCCGGCGCGTCGACTGCTGTCCAGTGCGGACCCTCTCCGACGATCAACGTATCGAGTCCGCGGGCCACCGCCTCGCGCAGCGTCTCGGCCGATGCGCCAGCGCCGGTGCAGATCCCCCATCGCCGGGTCGTTCGTGACGAGTCGAACGGCGTGGCCAGCGCCCGTCCGCCATGCTGTCGCGCGAAGCTGTCGGCTCGCGCGGCGATTTCCGCGGTGCTCATCTCGGTCTCGCCGCTGACCCCGATCTCGATCCCCTGGAACCGGCCGAAGCCGCCGTTAGGCACGAGGCCGAGCTCCGCCGCGAGGAGGACGTTGTTTCCCAGATCGGGATGTGCGTCGAGCGGCAGGTGCGAGGAATACACTGCTACGTCGTTCGTCAGCAGCCGGTAGAGCCTTTCGTACATCGCGCCGCGGATCGGCTGGACGCCTCCCCAGAGCACCCCGTGGTGAACGATCAGGAGGTTGGCGCCGCTCGCGATCGTCCCCTCGATCGTTCGCATCGAGCAATCCACCGCAACGGCGGCGCGCCGGATCTCGCCGCGGTTCTCGAGCTGGATCCCGTTCACCGCCGGGGGATAATCCGGAGTCTCCCGCGTTCGCAGCACCTCGTCGAGCCGCTCGGCGATCGCGCGCAGCGTCGCCATCAGCGGGGTGCTGGCGCGGGCGTAGCGACGACCAGCGTCCCGGCGCGAAGCTGCGCGCGCGCCGAATCCACCCTCGCGCGGACCGCGGGCGGGACGATCGAGTCGAACGCCGGGTTCGGCACGTACGTCACGACGTCGCTCGCCGTCCCCAGCTCGATGACTCGCGGCGTGAACCGCTTCTCCTTCACTTCGCGGGCGACGGTGAGGAACGCGTGGGGAAGGTCGATCACGACGCTCCCGATGACGACGTCAGGCGCGACCGAGTTCTGGTTCGAGTTGGAGCCGAACACCCACACGCCCTTCTTCTCGCGCGCCGCCTGGAAGATTCCGAGCCCCGCCGCGTCCGCATTCTGGAAGATCAGGTCCGCGCCCTGCGCGATCTGCGCGAGCGCCTGTTCCTTCCCCGCCGCTGCGTCATCCCAGTTGCCGATGAATGAGGAAAGGACCTTCACGTCAGGCCTGGCGGCGTGCACCCCCTTCTCGAAGGCGACGAAGCTGCTTTTCACCGGCGGAAGCTCCGTCCCACCGATCGTCCCGACAATACCGCTCCTGGTCATGGAGCCCGCGACGATACCAGCGAGATACGAGGGATCCTCGAAGGCGAACACCATCCCCGCCACGTTACCGGCGGCGTGGTCGCCGGACGTCGCGATGTAGATCGTCTTCGGAAACTCCGGACCGACGCGCAGCGCCGCGTCCTGGAACTCGAAGCCATGGCCGAAAACGAGGTCGTAGCCCTGCGCCCCATATTGTCGGAAGTTCTCCTCGAATTCGGCGGGAGTCTTCGTTTGGATGTTGCTGATCGAAGCGCCGAGGCTGTCGCGGATCCTGAGCAGCCCATCGTACGCGCCGCCATTCCATGAATGGTCGGACACCGGCCCGGGTGTCAGCAGCGCGACCTTGAATGAATCGTGAGGCGCCGTCTTTTTCTCGCAGCCGGTCGCTGCCGTCGCCATCGTCGCCGCAACCGCGCCGAGCATGAGCAGCGATGCGCGCCGTCGAGCACGACGGTAGTCGGCCATCGCTCGCCGATTCGAGCTGTGCATCACTGTGGAGAACTCCGCCTAACGGTGGACGACATGCTGCGCATCTCGTTCGACGGCAACGAGATGGCGCGCATGTGGAAACATGGGAAAGCTAGCGTGAGTTCCCTGCCGCCGCGCCCGCGATTTCCTCGCCGGCGCGGGCCGTTCGCTAGTTGCCGAGTGGCTCGGCGACTGGTGTCGGAGCGGGCGCCGGTTGCCGGCTCCCCGGCTTTCCCTCTTCCATTCGTACCGAACCGTTGATGCGGCCGCCCTCGGCGACGACGATCGTCCGCGTGACGATGTCGCCCTGGACCGCGGCCGTCGCCTGGATCTCGACGCGCTCGCTGGCGGTGATGGTTCCCTCGACCGCGCCGCCGATGACGGCTTCGCGCGTCTCGATGTCGCCGTGCACCGTTCCCTGGCGGCCGACGAGAACCTGGCGCGCGCTGCGGATCGAGCCATCAACGCGCCCTTCGACTTTGACGACGCCGGTGCTTTCGATGTCGCCGCTGACGGTCATGCCGGCCGCGATGATCGAGAGCGCGCCTTCACCGTTCGTCCCGTTGCGCCCGTCCTGCTTCTCTTCCTTGAAGATCGCCATGTCCCTACTGCCTCGGTTGCTGAATGAGCGTCAGCGGATCGACCGCTGCGTTGTCCTTCCG
>JAICUE010000041.1 GCA_025936015.1 Gemmatimonadaceae bacterium | reverse complement strand
GAGAAGATGGATGAGGTGCTGCGCATCGCCCTCCTCCCGTCGCACGAGGGAGGGCTCGCCGACATGGCCGTGCCCGAGGGCGAGGAGACACCGGCAA
The DNA here is from genome assembly GCA_025936015.1 of Gemmatimonadaceae bacterium. Taxonomy (GTDB): domain Bacteria; phylum Gemmatimonadota; class Gemmatimonadetes; order Gemmatimonadales; family Gemmatimonadaceae; genus JABFXC01. The sequence continues at coordinate 11,579 of JAICUE010000041.1, read as the reverse complement.
AAGCGTTAGGCGATGGCGCGTCGGGCAACGGAGCGCGTGATGTCGAAGTCGCCAAGCCGGCCCCGGTGAAGGCGCGTCAGGCCGACTAGCACGGCGGGGGCAGCGCGTGGCTGCCCCCGCGCCCCATGGGGCGCCCCTCAGCTTCCCAGCTTCACCGCGGCAGCGTCCACGACGTCGGCGGATGCGCCAGCCGGCACGTCGACGTACAGCACATAGCTGCGGCCGGCGTTCTCGCCGCCGGTGACGCGCAGTGTCCTCGTCGTGCCGGTGAACTCCGTGCCGCCGGAGATCACGCTCTCACGCTGGTTGCCGAAGCGCCGGTCGATGGTGCTCTTGAGCAGGTCGGCGAATTCGCCGGCGTCCAACGCGGTGTCCCAGACGGTGAACCAGACGATTCCCTCACCCCTGGGCGTGCGAACGACCATCAACCGATCGCCATCCCAGCCGTTCGCGCCACGGATTGCCGCTGCCTGGTCGCGCAGGTGCTCGTACAGGAAGAGTCGCACATCGAACTCTCCCATCACGTCGTCATAGACGCGCGCGGCGTTGCGCAGCGGCGGCAGTGTCACACTGGTTGGTTCGTCCGGTGGCGTGGATTCGTATGCGGCGGGGTGCATCACCTGCTCGGTGGATGCGGGCATCCGCGTGAAGGGCTGCTTGCCGGGCGACGTCTCCGCAAACCGCTTCACGAAATCCGCGCCACTCAGGTACGGGAAGATCAACGTCTCCTGAATGAAGAGCGGAGCGCGCGAGAAGAGGGGCATCTGCGCTGACGTCTTCCGTACCGACTCGCGAATTCCGCCCCAGCCGCCGGGGATCGCACTCAGGTCGTTGTTGGTGGCGATGCGCAGCTGCTCGTAGACTGCCTGCCCCTCGATGACGGACTGCGCGGCGGTGGCGCGGTCCCCGTCGCTGTGAAGGTTCTGGATCGAGTCGAGGTTGATGTACTGATCCTGCAGTGCGTGCACCAGCTCGTGCGCGATGGTCATCGAGACCATCGTGGCATCCGCCCCCTTCACGATGTAGAGCACCTTCGGCTGCGGATCGTAGTAGCCGACAATCTGCTCGGTGTAGAGATCGAGCAGGAAGGGCCGCAGCTGCATCGTGTCAGGGATGAGCCCGAGCAGGCGAAGCGCGCTCTGCTCGCCCGCAATCTCGGACGCAGGACGCTCGCCGTTGAACTTGTCCTCGAGAAACCTGCGGACCTGGTCCTTGCTCCGCTCCTCGACCTTCGGCGGGTGCTTGAACTTGAGCCCCACCGCTGCCTCGATCTTCGGCACGGTCTCGGCGACTTCACGCGCGTAGGGTGCGTCAGCCGCGGCATCGCGCGAGCGGCACCCGACCGAAAGCAGCATGCCTAACGTCAGGTAGACGGAGAGCGAGCGGTTCATTACGATCAGGCGCCGGCGAGATAGGTGAGGTATGCGGCGACCATCTGCCGCCCGTAGAGCAGCGTAACCAGTGCCGCCGGCGAAAGGAATACGCCGAAGGGCACCTGCGGCATCTCCTTTCCGCGCCCCTTCGAAATCGGTGCGATCACCGCGAGGAACACCACCGCACCGATCGCCGCGCCGACGAAGACGGTGAGCAGTGCGAGCTCTGGTCCAACAGCCGCGCCGATGAACGCCATCAGCGTCACGTCACCAAAGCCCATCGCTTCCTTTTTCAGCGCGGCCTCGCCGAGCCAGCCGACGATCGCGATCGCACCGGCGCCGGTGCACGCGCCGACGATCGCGTTGAAGGGCGAGGCGAAAGGCAGCTGCTCCCCGAAGATGGCGGCGATGAACGCCGCAAGGAGGACGAAAATGAAGCCGGTGATCGTGAAGCCGTCGGGGATCGTGTAGGTCCGCACGTCGGTGATCGCCACGCCAACGAGCAGCGTCGCGAAGATCGCGAGACGAAGGGTGAGGAAGGTGGCGCCGTATCGCCACGCGCAGGCGAGCCAGACGAGAGCCACCAGCAACTCGACGCCCGGGTACAGCGCCGAGATCGGAAGTCCGCAGCCGCGGCACTTCCCGCGGAGAACCAGCCAGCTCACGATCGGGATGTTGTCGTACCACGCGATCGGCTTCTCGCAGCGCGGGCAACGCGAGCGCGGCCGGACGACCGAGAGATTTTCCGGCCAGCGCGTGATGCAGACATTCAGGAACGAACCCACGCACGCGCCAACAAGCGCGGCGTAGGCAAGCACGAGTGCACGCATGTCGAGAAGAGTTCGCTAGTGTCGCAGCGCGTGAAGAAGGATGCCGGCAGCGACGGCGACGTTCAGCGATTCGACGTCCGCGGCGATCGGCAACGCGACGAGCGCGTCGGCGCGTGCGCGAATCGCTGGCGTCAAACCATTGCCTTCATTGCCGACGGCAAGGGCAAGGCGCGCCGGACGCTCCCGTGCGCCGATACGCTCTCCTTTCGCGTCCGCGCACCACAGCTCCGCACCCGCGCTCGTGAGGAACGCATCGAGCGCTTCGGCGGTAGCATGAAAGGCGGGATGAAAGAAGTGTGTGCCCATCCCGCTACGGACGACCTTGGCGTTCCATAGGTCAACGGTTCCTGGCAACGCGACCGTTGCGGTCGCGCCAAGCGCCGCCGCGGTCCGAACGATCGTTCCGACGTTGCCCGGGTCCTGCACGGCGTCGAGCACGAGCAGCGTGAGCGGGTTGACGGCCGCGAAATCCTCGAGCGACCGACGCGGGATCTCGGCGATCGCGAGCACGCCCTGCGGCGATTCCGTCTCGGCGGCCGTCGAGAAGTCGCGTTCGGAGAGCGCCACGGTTTCGACATCGCCGCGTGCGACGAGCGACGCGAGGAGAGACGCACCTCTCGGTGCGTCAGAAAGCTGCGGTGCGGTGAGGACGCCGCGGATCACGACGCGCGAACGAAGGAGCTCTTCGACGGTTCGCACGCCCTCGGCGACGAAGAGGCCACTGCGCTCACGCGCTTTGCGACGCGTCAGGTCTCTCGCTAAGGTAAGCAGCTTCAAGGCTTTAGAGATGGGCTCGGTGGAATGGGTCTTGCCACGTGGTCAACCGCTCTCTTACTACCAGGGGAACGCATGCAACGAAAGACATTCGCTGGGTTGGCGCTCGCCGTCTCGCTCTCTGCCTGCGGTGTCTCGCAGCAGCAGGAAGTGCAGATGGGACAGAGCTACGCTCAGCAGATCAACGCGCAGCTCCCGATCGTGCAGGACGCCGAGCTCAATCGCTACATCAACGTACTCGGTGACTCGATCGCGAAGCTGACATCGCGGGGCGATCTCGATTGGCATTTCTACATCGTGGACAGCCCGGAGGTGAACGCCTTCGCGATCCCGGGCGGCTTCATCTACATCAATCGCGGTCTCATCGAGCGCAGCGACCGGCTCGACGAGCTGGCCGGCGCGATCGGCCACGAGATCGGCCACGTCGTCAAGCGCCACTCGGTGAAGCAGATGGAGCAGCAGCAGAAGGCAAATATCGGTGTCACCCTCGCGTGCGTTCTGACGAGTATCTGCCAGAGTCAGGCAGCGCAGGCCGCGATAAACGTAGGAGCAGGCGCAGTGTTCGCCAGCTTCAGCCGGCAGGATGAAGCAGAGGCGGATCAGGAAGGGATCAAGAACGTCGTCCGTGCCGGGATAAGTCCCGAGGGATTCCCTTCCCTCTTCCAGAAGCTCCTCGATGAGCGGAAGACCGCACCCGATGCAGTCTCGAGCTGGTTCGCGACGCACCCGACGGAAGAGTCGCGCATCGCGGCCACCCAGGCGACGATCAATACCTACGATCCGGCGCTCCTTCGGACGCTCACCACCGACAGCCAGGCGTTCCACGATTTCAAGAACCGCGTCATGGCGCTGCCGCCATCGCCGCCGCAACAGCCGGCGCAGTAAGCCTCTCGACGCGACACGGGGCAGGCGATCGGCACCACGCGAACGGCGTCGCCGTCAGCTGCCTGCGCCGCCGTTCGCTTTCTCGATGCGTGTCGCCTAACGGCAGCTATCCGCGCAACGCGGTGCGAGCGGCGGCGAGCTGTTCGGCGACGGCGCGCGGGCCTGTACCGCAGTCGACTTCTCTCCGCGCGACCGAGCGATCGGGGTCGAGCGATGCGCGCGACGAAGCATCGAGGGCGCGGTGGGCCGCGTGCAGCGTCTCGTCCGAGAGCGCGGTGATCGGCACTTCCCGCTCCTCGGCTGCCCGCGCGAGCGAGCCGACGACGCCATGCGCCTCGCGAAAGCTGGCGCCGCGCTCGACGAGGTGATCGGCGAGATCGGTGGCCATCATCGACGCATCCAGCGCGGCGCGCATGCGGGCCGTGTCGAAGCGCAGGTCGCGAATCGTTCCCGCGACCGCCGGGATCACGAGCATCGTTGCGTCCACCGCGCTGAACAGGATCGCCTTGTCTTCCTGCAGATCCTTGTTGTAGCCCGAGGGAATTCCCTTGAGCAGTGCCAGCATCGACGTGAGGTCGCCAAGCCGGCGCGCGGCCGCCGCGCGCGCGAGCTCGAGCGCATCGGGATTGCGCTTCTGCGGCATCATGCTCGACCCGCTCGAGAACGCATCCCCGAAGCGGACGAAGCCGAACTCGCTCGTGCCGTAGATGATGAGATCCTCGGCCAGTCGCGACACGTGGCTCGCGCCTAACGCGAGGGTGAAGAGCAGCTCGGCGACGAAGTCGCGATCGCTGACGGCGTCAATGCTGTTCTTCGCGCGCGACGCGAAGCCGAGCGTCCCCTGCAGCAGGACGCGCGACACCGGGAAGCCGGAGCCGGCGATCGCGCCGGCGCCTAACGGGAGGACGCCGGCCGACGCGGCCGCGTGCGACAGCCGGACACGATCCCGCTCGAGGGGCCAGAAGTGCGCGAGCATCCAGTGGGCAACGCTGATCGGCTGCGCGCGCTGGAGGTGGGTGTAACCCGGCATCAGCGTGCCGACATTCGATTCGGCGCGCTCGACCAGTGCCTGCTGCAGATCCTTGATCACCACGTCGAGCCGGCGACAGGCGTCCATCGCCCAGAGACGCGTCGCGGTCGCGACCTGGTCGTTGCGGCTGCGCCCGGTGTGCAGCTTCGACGCGACGTCACCGATCTCGGCGTGAAGGAGCCGGTCGATCAACGTGTGGATGTCCTCGTCCGACGGCGTCGCGATGACGCCGTCGGCGAGACGGCGGCCGACGGCATCGAGGCCGGCGCAGATCCGGTCGCTCTCGCCGAGCGTGAGGACTCCGGCGTGCCACAGCGCGATCGCCCACGCCTTCGACCCTTCGATGTCGAATGGCCACAGGCGCGCGTCGACCGCGAGGGAATTGTTGAGCGCCTCGAAGGCGCGGGCAGCAGTCCCGGCGAAGCGCCCGCCCCAGAGCTTGTGGCTGCGCTCCGGCGCGGGCGCACTCTCGGCACGCCCGCCCACTTTCGGTTCGGTCGTCGCGTTAGGCGCGGTCACAGCCCGACCTCGACCTCGCCGGCCACGCTGGCGTCGATGGCAGACACGGTGTTCTGTGCTCCCTGCGATGCGTGGTGGCGGGCCACAGCTTCCTGGTTCTTGAGCGCGCGCACGCGCGACGGCAGCGCGAAGAGGCGGATGAATCCCGCGGCGTCGCTCTGCTGATAGACATCGTCTTCGCCGAAGGTGACGAAACGCTCGTCGTACAGCGCGTGTTCGCTCGAGCGGCCGGCAACCTGCACCGCGCCCTGCCGCAGGCGGAGCGAGACCTCGCCGGTCACCTGCTGCTGCGTCGCGCTCACGAATGCGTCGTATGCCTCACGCTCGGTGGTCCACCAGCGGCCCTCGTAGACGAGATCGGCGTACCGCGGCGCGATCACGTCCTTCGCGGCCAGCGTGCGCCGGTCGAGGACGAGCTGCTCCAGCTCCGAGTGCGCCGCATAGAGCAGCGTCCCGCCCGGAGTTTCATAGATGCCGCGCGACTTCATGCCGACCATGCGGTCCTCGACGAGATCGATGCGGCCGACGCCATTACGCGCACCGATCGCATTCAGGGTGGCGACGATCGCGACCGGGGCGAGCCGCTCGCCGTTGACGGTCACCGGCGTTCCCTTGTCGAAGCCGATGGTCACGACTTCGCCCTTCGGCGGTGCTTCGTCCGCGTGCGCGGTCAGCTGGAAGAGGTCGCGCGGGGGCTCGACCGCCGGATCCTCGAGGCAGCCCCCCTCGTGCGAGAGGTGCCAGATGTTCCGGTCACGCGAATAGATCTTCTCGCGCGTCGCGGTCACGGGAATTCCGCGTGCTTCCGCGTAGGCGATCGCGTCCTCGCGGCTGCGGATATCCCACTCGCGCCACGGGGCGATCACCGGAAGCTCGGGCGCAAGCGCGGCGTAGGTGAGCTCGAAGCGCACCTGGTCGTTTCCCTTGCCGGTGCAGCCGTGAGCGAGCGCGTCGGCACCGATCATCTTCGCAACCTCGACCTGTCGCTTGGCGATGAGCGGGCGCGCGATCGAGGTGCCGAGCAGGTAGCGGCGTCCGTAGACGGCGCCCGCTCGAACCATCGGCCAGATGTACTCGGTGACGAGCGTCTCGCGGAGGTCCTCGATGTAGCACTCCTCGGCGCCCGATGCGAGCGCCTTGGCGCGAACGCCCTCGAGCTCTTCGCCCTGGCCGACGTCGCCGGCGACGCAGACGACCCGCGCGTTGTAATTCTCGCGGAGCCAGGGAACGATGATCGAGGTATCAAGCCCGCCTGAATAGGCGAGGACGACAAGGGGCGATTTCATTGGCGCATCCCGGGTTGAGCCTAATTTCTATGCAGTACCTCTGCATATCTAAGCACAAGCGGGGACGGAGTCAATGCCCGGCCGAGGGCATTTGGCGCTACTCGCCGACGATGTCGCGGATGCGGCGAGCGATGCGTTCGCGGGCGGCTGCCGAACGGCAGACAAGGAGGATCGTATCGTCGCCGCCGATGGTGCCGAGCACCTCCGGCCAGCCTTCGCTGTCGAGCGCGTGGGCGACCGGCTGCGCGCCGCCCGTGACCGTACGGACGACGAGCAATTCGCCGACGCCATCGACGCCGATCACGAGGCTCGGGAGAAGCCCTTCGAGCGCCGCCTTTCCCTCTGCATCTGCCGGGACCCCGCCGGCCGGTGCGTAGCGCGGACCGTCGGCGGTCGGGACGCGAACGAGCCGCAGCTCGCGAAGGTCCCGGGAGAGCGTCGCCTGCGTGACGTCCCACCCACGCTGGCGGAGGAGGCGGCGCAGCTCTTCCTGGCTGTCCACCGCGTGGGCGGTCACGACTTCGAGGATTGTCGCCTGACGGTCCTGCTTCGGTGTGCCCATGGGGTCCGGTTCGAGGTCGGGAGAGCTTAGCACGGTAGCCGCCCGCGCGAAAGCGGGAGTTGACGCGGGGCTGCATAATTATTATGCATTGTACGTGAATAAAATTCCCGTCGCCGTCCTCGGCGGCACCGGCTACGCCGGTGCGACGCTCTGCGAACTGATCGACCGCCACCCGGCGTTCGAGCTCGCGTTCGCCACCGCCCGCACGCCGGGCGAGATGTTGAGCAGCGACGCCACCGTGATCCCGGTGCTGCCGCTGGACGAAGCGCCGCTCGAGAGCGCACGCGTCGTGTTCAGCGCGCTGCCGCACGGGGTGTCTGCTCCCTGGGTGGAGCGCGCAAAGGCCGCCGGCGCCCGTGTCGTCGACCTGTCGGCCGACCTGCGGCCGGGTTCGGGTGCGGTCGGCATTCCTTATGGTCTGACCGAGCTCGCCCGCGACGAAGTGCGCGATGCCGACGTCGTCGCAAATCCAGGCTGCTACCCGACGGCGGTGCTGCTCGCGCTCGCCCCCCTGCTCCGTCGCGGACTCATCGCGCCCGCCGCGACGATCTCGGCGACCGCGGCGAGCGGCGTCACCGGCGCTGGCGCGTCGCCGAAGAAGGAGCTGATGTTCGCCGAAGTGACGGACAACTATCGCGCGTACGGCGTCGGAAACGCGCACCGCCACGTCGCCGAGCTGCAGGCGATGGTCGCCCGGCATGGGTCGGATGCGGACCTCGTCTTCACGCCGCACCTGCTTCCGGTCGCCCGCGGAATCCTCGCGACGACGATCGTTCCGCTGACGGAAGCCTTGAGTGATCCGGCGGCGCTCTGGCGGGCGGACTATCGCGGCGAGCCGTTCGTCGAAGTCGCGAGCACGCCGCCGTCGCTGCGCGACGTCGTCGGCCGCAATGTCGCACGGGTGTTCGTGACCGTTGCGGCCAATGCACGGCGGCCGGCGCTGATCGTGATCTCGGCGATCGACAACCTGCTCAAGGGCGCCGGCGGCCAGGCAGTGCAGAACGCGAACCTGATGCTCGGGCTCGACGAAGGCGCGGGGCTTCCCCGATGAGCGCGACGTCGATTCGGGTGCTGAAGGTTGGCGGGCGCGCGCAGGAAGATCCGTCGCTGATCGGGGTGATCGCCGCGGCGTGGCATGCTGCGCCTGGTGCGCTCTGCGTGGTGCATGGCGGCGCGGTCGAGATCGACAAGCTGCAGCGCGCGTTAGGCTCGACTCCGCGCTTCGTCGGCGGCCGGCGTGTCACCAGCGCCGACGACATCGAGACGGTGCGGATGGCGCTCTCGGGCGCGGCGAACAAGCGCCTGGTCTCGGCGCTCTGCGCGCTCGGCGTTCCGGCGGTGGGAATTTCGGGTGAGGACGCGGCGATGCTGCGAGCCGCGCCATTCGACGATGCGATGGGGCGGGCGGGCCGGCCGGAGTCGGTGCGCACGGGGCTGGTCCGGCTGCTGCTCGACGGCGGATTCCTCCCGGTCATCGCCCCACTCGCGGCCGGCGCGGAGGGGGAAGCAGGCGCATTCAACGTCAACGGCGACGACGCCGCGGCGGCGATCGCCGCCGCGTTAGGCGCGGCCGAGCTGCTGTTCGTGACGGACGTCGCCGGCGTGCGCCGCGAGGGCGAAACACTCGACAGTCTCGACGCGGCAGGAGCCAACGCGATGCTGTCGTCGGGGGCCGCCGAGGGCGGAATGGCGGTGAAGGTGGCGAGCGCGCTCGGCGCGCTCGCTGGCGGGACGGCTCGTGTCCGGATCGGCGGAACCGCGGCGATCATGGATGCGAGCGCGGGAACGACACTCACGTTGCACGGAGAGGGAGTCCTGACATGACGATCGCGCCCATCGCGCCGCCGACGAGCGACGCACTGCTTCCCGTTTACCGCCGCCAGCCGGTGGAGATCGCGTCCGGTGCCGGCGTCCGGCTGTTCGACGCCGACGGCCGTGCGTATCTCGACTTCACGAGCGGGATCGCGGTCAACGCGTTAGGCTACGGCGATCCGGGATTCATGGACGCCTTGCGCGCGGCGACGGAGGCCGGGCTCGTCCACGTGTCGAACCTGTACAGCACCGCGCCTGCTCGGGCGCTCGCCGAGTCGCTGGTAGCGAAGTCGTTCGCGCAGAGCGTGTTCTTCTGCAACTCGGGCGCGGAGGCGAACGAAGGCGCGTTCAAGTTCGCCCGGCGCTGGGCGCGGACGACGCGGGGTGACGCGGCGACCGAGATCATCGCGCTGCGCGGCAGCTTCCACGGACGGCTGTTCGGGTCGCTCGCGGCGACCGATCGCCCCGCCTATCGCGCGCCGTTCCGGCCACTCGCGCCGGGCATCACGATCGTCGAACGCGATCTCGCGGCGATCGAAGTCGCGCTGTCGGGTGGCACTGTCGCCGCGGTGATCGCCGAGCCGGTGCAGGGCGAGGGCGGAGTTCGGGTGCTGTCGGCGGAATTTCTCCGTGGGCTTCGCGAACTGACGCGCGCACACGGCGTCGCGCTGATCTTCGACGAGGTGCAGTGCGGCCTCGGTCGTACCGGCCGGCTGTTCGCGTACGAGTATGCGGGCGTCGAGCCGGACATGATGACGCTGGCAAAGCCGCTCGCCGGCGGCTTCCCGATGGGCGCTGTGCTGCTCGCGTCGCACATCGCGGCAACGATCCAGCCGGGCGATCATGCGACGACGTTCGGCGGCGGCCCGTTCGTCGCGAGCGTCGCATCGTATGTACTCGAGCGCCTGTCCGACGAGGATCTGCTCGCGCACGTTCGCGAGAACGGCGCGTGGCTTGGCGACCAGCTCGCATCGCTTTCGTTGCGGCTGGCGACGGTGCGCGCGGTGCGTGGCGTCGGCTATCTCTGGGGGATCGACACCACCGCGCTGGCGGGCACCGTGGTCGCCAAGGCGCTCGACGCGGGGCTGCTGCTCTGTTCCGCCGGGAACCACACCGTCCGGCTGCTGCCGCCGCTCGTCGCGAGGCGCGATGAGCTGGCAGAAGGACTGGCGATCCTCGAAGACGTGCTTGCCTGACGCCGGGGTGCCGGCGCGCCAGACCGCAGTCTAGAGCGCGCCGACGAAGGCAATGACGAGGTTCTCGAAATCACGCGCCACGCGCGTGGTCGTTTCGAGAACCTCGTCGTGCGAGAGGGGGGTCGTCGAGATCCCGCAGGCGAGATTCGTGATGCAGCTGACGCCGGCGACACGCATCCCGATGGCGCGGGCCACGATCGTCTCGGGGACGGTGGACATTCCAACGGCATCGGCACCGAGCCGCTCGAGCATCCTCACCTCGGCTGGCGTCTCGTACGACGGCCCGAGCAGCCCGGCATAGACTCCGTCGCGGAGGGGGACGCCGAGCGCCTTTCCGGCCTCGTGCAGCTTCGCGCGGAGCGCGCGGTCGTATGGGTCGGACATGTCGGGGAACCGTATATCCCCCGGCTCGAGCATCCCCTCGAGCGGATTGCGGAACATCAGGTTGATGTGGTCGGCGATCACCATCAGGTCGCCCGCGGCGAAGTTGCGGTTGATCCCGCCGGCGGCGTTCGAGACGAACAGGGTGCGCGCGCCTAACGCGTGGAGGACTCGCACTGGATAGCCGGCGAGCCGCGGCGCGTGTCCCTCGTAGAGATGGAAACGGCCGGCCATCGCCAGCACGGCGCGGCCGGCGAGCTCGCCGGCGATCAGTACGCCGGCATGTCCGTGCACCGTCGCCTGCGGGAACCCGGGCACGTCGCGAAAGGGGATGCGGCGGGCCTTCTCGATCCGGTCGGCGAGCCCGCCGAGTCCGGAGCCGAGGATGATCGCGCACGCAGGCGCGGCGCCTAACGCGAGGCGATCGCCGAGCTGCTCGGCGGCACGGCTGGCAGCAGCCGCGGACGCGATTGCGGGTGTGGCGCGGTCCCCTCCGGCCGTCATGGGGCAGCCCTCAGCGCGGCGATCTCGGCCTTCGCGCGGTCGAACAGCACGCGCCGCTCCTCGAAGGGGAGAAACGCGCTCTCGAAACCGTTGAGGGCCATCTTCGCCAGCTCGTCGAAGCCGAAGCCGATTCGCGACGCGTGCTCATACTCGTCGACGAGCGTGGTGCCGCTCATGAGCCGGTTGTCGGTGTTGAGCACCACGTTGAGCCCACGATCGTAGTACTGCCGCAACGGGTGCGTCTCGTACGACTCGGTCGCGCGCGTCTGGACATTGCTCGTCAGGCAGATCTCCAGGCCGATGCGCCGGTCGTTCACGTACTCGGTGAGCGCTTCATCCTCGATGAGCCGCGTCGCGTGGCCGATCCGGTTCGCGCCGCAGACATGGACTGCGTCGCGGATCGATGCAGCGCCGTCGCCTTCGCCGG
>JAICUE010000255.1 GCA_025936015.1 Gemmatimonadaceae bacterium | reverse complement strand
GCCGCGGCGGGCCAGCTCGCGCGCGACGACCCACGCATCGCCCCCATTGTTCCCGCTCCCGGCGTAGACCGCGATGCCGCCCCTGCCTAACGCGCCGAGGTGGTGGGCGATCCGCTTGGCGGCCGCCACGCCCGCTCGCCGCATCAGCTCCCGACCCGGCGTGCCGGCGGCGATTGCGGCCGCGTCGAGCGTCGCGCTCTCGGCGGCGCTGGTGACGCGAACGAGTGCGTCGCGAGGGGACGTCATCGTGCGCCGAGCAAGGCTCCGGCGTAGGCGACGACACGATGCGTATCGCCGTTGACGATCCCCGAGTGGCTGTACGACACGAGCTCGCCCGAGGTCGCACCGCGGAGACGCGCGTACTCGCAGGCGACCGCCGTCGCCGCGACGCCGCACATCGAGATCCGGTGGAGCGCGACTTCGCGAAACAGTCCTTCTCCGTCGAGCGCGACGATCTGGTCGAGGGCCAGCGAGTCCTTCACTTCGGCTTCGGCGGCCGTCTCGTAGTGCGTGAGATCGCTGCTCGCCACGACGAGGACGTCGCGGTCTCCCGCCGCCTCGGCGATTGCCGTCGCGAGCGTACGGCTGCGCGCCCAGTCCTTCCATCCGACGATGATGGGGACGATCGACACCGCCGGGTTCCGCATCTGGAGGAATGGCAGCAGCACCTCGATCCCGTGTTCGTGCGCGTGGGCGACGAGGTCCTCGACGAGGAGGGGCGCGGCGCGCTCGACGAGCTCGTGGCCGAGCGTGAGGTCGGGCTGCACGTCGCCGAGCGGGGTGCGGTACGCCCGGCCGAGGAGGATGCTGCCTCCTTCGATGGCGGTGGCTCGTCCGGTGTGATTCGGCGAGAGGATCACCACCGTGTCGGGGACGGCGAGCGCCCCGAACACCGCACCGCCGACATGGCCGCCGTAGAGCAGCGCCGGGTGTGGCGCGAGCACCGCGTACGCGCTGCGCGGCGGTTGCGCCCGGCTCATGTAGGAGCGGAGGTCGGCGCGGAGGCGCCCCGGAAGCGAGGGATAGAAGGTGCCGCCGACGGCGGGATGCCGCGTCGGGACGACGACTCGCTCGTTCATTCGTGTTCCGGTACGGGTCGGGTGCGCGCGCGGACCGCGGCGCGCCTGCCTAACGGTACAACGTCAGGCGCGCTGGACGTTGGACCAGGGATACTCGCGCTCGAAGGCGTCCTCGAAATCGAAGACGTCGGCGAAGTCATCCTTCGTGTCGTTGGGCTGGCTGAGCAGCAGCCCGGTGTCCACCAGCGTGAAGACGATATCACCGATGTCCGACGTGCGAGTAACGCCCCAGTGCGCGAGCACGAGGCGGGCCATCACGCCATAACGGTCGAGCGCGAGCGCCCGGCACCCCTCGGAGAGCTCGCGTCCCGTGATGTGACGCCGCTCCTCGAGGCGCGCCTGGCAATACTCGAGCGCGCCGAGCACGAAGAGATACGCGTGCTCGTGGAAGCGCGGCTCACGCAGCCGGATGCGATCCATGATTCCATCGCGGAACGCCAGCTCTGACACTGCCCTGCTCTGTTAACTGGTGACTGTGCGACGTACGACGCCGACAATATCGGCCGCGCGCGACCGCACGTCCAGTGGGAATGGCCTTTCAGCTCGTCCTGTAGAGGGGAAATTTCGCCGCCAGCGTCTGGACATCGGAGCGGACACGAGCGAGCGCGGCATCGTCCTCGGTGGCGACGAGCGCACGGTCGATCAGCGCGGCGATCTGCTCCATCTCCGGCACCTTCATCCCGCGCGTCGTGACCGCGGGGGTGCCGACGCGGATGCCGCTCGTAACGAAGGGAGACTGCGTCTCCTTCGGGACCGTGTTCTTGTTGACGGTGATCCCCGCCTTGTCGAGCGCCTTCTCGGCAACTTTCCCGGTGAGATTCCGGTTGCGAAGATCGAGCAGCATCAGATGGTTGTCGGTGCCGCCGGAGACAACCTGGAAGTTCCTCGCGGCGAGCGCGGTAGAGAGCGCTTTCGCATTGGCGACGACCGCCTCGCAGTACTGCTTGAACTGCGGCTGCAGCGCTTCGCGAAAGGACACTGCCTTGGCCGCGATGACATGCTCGAGCGGTCCACCCTGCGTCCCGGGGAAGATCGCCTTGTCGATCGCCTTCGCGTGCTCGGCCCGGCAGAGGATCATCCCGCCGCGCGGGCCGCGCAGCGTCTTGTGCGTCGTCGTCGTGACGATGTCGGCGTGCGGCACCGGCGACGGATACAGTCCGGTCGCGACCAGTCCGGCGAAGTGCGCCATGTCGACCATGAACAGCGCGCCGATCTCCTTCGCGACCGCGGCGAAGCGCGCGAAGTCGATCGTTCGCGAGTACGCGCTGTAGCCGGCGATGATCATCTTCGGCCGGCGCTCGCGCGCGAGCTGCTCCATCTGCTCGTAATCGAGCAGCCCATTGTCCTTCACGCCGTACGAGACGGCCTTGTACGTCTTGCCGGAGAAGTTGACGGGTGAGCCATGCGTGAGATGCCCACCGTTGGAGAGGTCCATCCCGAGGAAGACGTCGCCGGGCTCGAGAAAGGCGAAGAACACCGCGGCGTTGGCCTGCGCGCCGGAGTGCGGCTGCACGTTCGCGTGCTCGGCACCGAAGAGCTGCTTCGCGCGATCGATGGCGAGCTGCTCGACGCCGTCGACGACTTCGCAGCCGCCGTAGTAGCGCTTGCCGGGGTATCCCTCGGCGTACTTGTTGGTGAGCGGAGAGCCCATCGCCTCCATCACCGCCGCGGAGACGAAGTTCTCGCTGGCGATCAGCTCGAGCCCTTCATTCTGCCGATCGATCTCCTTCCGGATGAGCGACGCGATCTCGGGATCGGCTTCCGTCAGCGCGCGCCCGGGTGGCGTGCGATCCCACTCTGACCACTTCATGCGCAATCTCCGGTGGCGCCTTCGGGGAGCTCGATCTTCTCGATGCGGCGCTCGTGGCGCCCGCCGGCGAACGGGGTATCGAGAAAGGTCTTCACGATCTCCTCGGCTTCGTACTCGCTGAGGAAGCGCGCGGGAAGGACGAGAATGTTCGCGTCGTTGTGCTGTCTCGCGAGCTCGGCGATCTCTCGCGACCAGACGACCGCCGCCCGGACGTGCGGGTAGCGGTTGGCGACGTACGACATGCCGAGCCCCGTCCCGCAGAGGAGGATGCCGCGCTTGGCCTCGCCGTCGGAAATCTCATGGGCGAGCGGATGCGCGAAGTCGGGGTAGTCGGTGCTCGCCTCGGAGTTGGTCCCGAGGTCCTGCACGTCGTAGCCCAGCTTGTCCAGCAGCTGCTCCAGCTTCTGCTTCATATCGTATCCGGCGTGGTCGGACGCGATCGGAATCCGCTCACGCGGCTCGGCGGTCGGCATATTTAGTACCTCATGTTACTTATTCGGCCACTGCGGCCAGGTCTTGACCATCATCCCGACGGAGCGCAGGCGCCGCTCAGCAAGGCGGTCGGCGGCGCGGTAGGTCGGGATCCCTTCCTGCTTCGCGATCTCGAAGACGCCGAGGATCGTGTCGTAGATCTCGTCCGCCTTGCGGAGCGAGCGGGTCGAATCCCAGCCGGCGAGCTCGCTGTAGACGTTGATGACGCCGCCGGCGTTGGCGACATAATCCGGCGCGTAGAGAATGCCCTTCTCCTCGAGGACGTCGCCGTGGCGCTCCTCGAGCAGCACGTTGTTGGCGCCGCCCGACACGACCGCCACCTTGAGCTGCGGGATCGTCTTGTCGTTGATGATCCCGCCTAACGCGCAGGGCGCGAAGATGTCCGCCTTCTGCGAGTAGATCGCATCGGGCGCGACCGCGGTCGCCTTCGTCTCGTCGACGACCATCTTCACCTTGTCGGGGTCGATGTCGGTGACGATGAGCTTCGCGCCGGCGGCGTGGAGCTCCTTGGCCAGGTAGTAGCCGACGTGGCCGCATCCCTGGATGGTGATCGTCTTTCCCTCGAGGTTGTCGGAGCCGAACTTCTGGTGCGCCGACGCCTGGATGGCGCGGAAGACGCCATGCGCGGTGACGGGCGACGGGTCGCCCGACCGGCCGGCGAGACCGGCGACGTACTTCGTCTCGTTGAAGACGTAGTCCATGTCGCTCGGGCTGGTGCCGACGTCCTCGGCGGTGACGTAGCGCCCGCCTAACGATTCGACGAAGCGGCCATGCGCGCGGAAGATCATCTCCCGGTTGCGCATCTTGTTGTCGCCGATGATGACTGACTTTCCGCCGCCGAGGTTGAGGCCGGCGACCGCGTTCTTGTACGTCATCCCGCGGGCGAGCCGCAGCGCATCGACGATCGCTTCCTCATCGCTGGCGTAGTTCCAGAACCGCGTCCCGCCGAGTGCCGGGCCGAGGGTGGTGCTATGAATCGCGATGATCCCGCGATAGCCAGCGGTGGGATCGCTGCAGAGGACGAGCTGCTCGTGGCCCATCTCGGCGATCCGGTCGAAAAGCTTCATAGAGTCGAAAGTGTGGGTGGTAGAGAGGCGGAAGTCTCGAAACTGATACGGCGTGGAAGTCTCGAAACGGCTTGATGCGGAAGTCTCGAAACGGCTTGATGCTAGGAAGTCTCGAAACGGCCGGACGCCTGGAAGTTTCGAAGCTGCTTGCTGCCTGGTTTGGAAAATACTTGCTGTACCACGCAAAGCGCGGGAGCGCTCCCACGTCGCACGTCCTGCGGTTTCGGAACTTCCACGAATCGGGAAGTTTCGAGACTTCCATAATCAGGCAGTTTCGAGACTTCCATAATCAGGAAGTTTTCGACTCTTCCATGAATCGCCGTGTCATGGCCGGTCCGCCACTCAGGTCGTGTCGTATAGCTCCCGTGCGATCACGAGACGCTGGATCTCGGAGGTGCCTTCGTAGATCTCCGTCACCTTCGCGTCGCGG
>JAICUE010000102.1 GCA_025936015.1 Gemmatimonadaceae bacterium | reverse complement strand
GCCGCGGCTTGATGTGCTTCAGCTCGAGCGGCTCACGCAGCAGCGGGTTGTCGCACAGATAGATCTGCCCGACCGACAGATAATTCGCCGCGCGCCACCAGGCATCGAGGAGCGCGAAGTCGTCATCGCTGTCGTGCTGCTGCGTGCCTTCGGCGATCGCGGGTGCGGCGGACATTTCGTTGCTCCTCTCTATGTCTGTTTCAATCTATACTGCCATGAGAGCGAGAGGCGAAACGGCCACGGCCATGAGCATGAGGCGGGCTGCCCGGCCACTCGGCATGCTGGCACGGGCACGAGGTCACTCGGCAT
This sequence comes from Gemmatimonadaceae bacterium, assembly GCA_025936015.1. Lineage (GTDB taxonomy): Bacteria > Gemmatimonadota > Gemmatimonadetes > Gemmatimonadales > Gemmatimonadaceae > JABFXC01. The sequence goes on along the minus strand of JAICUE010000102.1, from coordinate 7,835 downwards.
GAGGCAGGGGCTCGGCCAGCGGGCAGTGATGGCACCGCAAACCACCGCAGCCGCGGTCGCGGCATGCGGAACGACGAATTCGCCAGGGCGGTGATGGAGGCGAACACAACGGCGCGCACCTTACGGCGCGTTGGGCGTTAGGCGGTAACCAATCCCGCCCACGGAGATGCGTGGCCAGACCGCGGCACCGGATTTGTCCCGAGCGCCTAACGCGCGCCGCTCGATGTGCCGCCGTGTCGCAATCACGCGGTCGGCGAGCCCACTCCGCCTGCGGCAGCGTGTAAACGGCGCACGGGACTTCACAAGTCGCCGCGCTACTGCCTACTGGCCGATCCCCTGCCTCGTGACCCTCGTGACCTCATGCCCCTGCCAGCATGCCGAGTGGCCGGGCAGCCTGCCTCCTGCCTCATGGCCGGAGCAGTTTCGCCTCTCATGTGCAGTCACGCCGCAGCCGCCACGCCTTTCACCTAACTTGAACCAACGGTTTTCTCCCTCTCACGCGAACCGCTCATGCCCGCCATCAGCCCTCTTGCCGGGAAGCCGGCGCCGAAGTCGTTGCTCGTCGACGTCCCCAAGCTCATCGCCGCCTACTTCGATCGCCATCCCGATCCGACGGTGAAGGCCGAGCGCGTCTCGTTCGGCACGTCCGGTCACCGCGGCAGCTCGTTCACCGGCACCTTCAACGAGGATCACATCCTCGCGATCACCCAGGCCATCTGCAGCTATCGCCGCGAGCAGCACATCGACGGGCCGCTCTTCATCGGGATCGACACGCACGCGCTCTCGGGGCCGGCATTCAACACCGCGCTCGAGGTGCTCGCGGCGAATGGTGTCGACGTCATGATCGACCGCGACGGCGGGTTCACGCCGACGCCGGCCATTTCGCACGCGATCCTCGTCTACAACAAGGGGCGGACCGCCGGGCTCGCCGACGGGATCGTCGTCACGCCGTCGCACAATCCGCCCGACGATGGCGGCTTCAAGTACAACCCGCCTAACGGCGGGCCGGCCGACACCGGCGTCACGAAGTGGATCGAGAACGAGGCCAACCGGCTGATCGAGGCGAAGCTCGCCGGTGTCCGGCGAGTGGCGCTCGACGCGGCGAAGAAGGCTCCCACCACCCACAACTTCGACTACATCGAGTCCTACGTCGGCGACCTCGCCAGCGTCATCGACTTCCCCGCGCTGCGCGGGGTCCGCATCGCATTGGGCGTCGACCCGCTTGGCGGCGCCGGCGTCGCGTACTGGCCGCGCATCGCCGAACGTTATGACCTGCCCCTCACCGTCGTCAGCGAGGTCGTCGACCCGACCTTCAGCTTCATGACGGTCGACTGGGACGGGAAGATCCGGATGGACTGCTCGTCGCCGTACGCGATGCAGCGGCTGATCGGGCTCAAGAATCGCTTCGACGTCGCCTGGGCCTGCGACCCCGACCACGACCGGCACGGCATCGTCACCCGCAGCAGCGGGCTGCTCAACCCGAATCACTACCTCGCCGTCTGCGTCAACTACCTGTTCGCGCACCGCCCCGGCTGGCGCGCCGACGCCGGCGTCGGGAAGACGGTCGTCAGCAGTTCCATGATCGACCGCGTCGCGAGCGCGATCGGTCGCCGCCTCGTCGAGGTTCCGGTCGGCTTCAAGTGGTTCGTCGACGGCCTCGTCAGCGGAGCGTTAGGCTTCTGCGGCGAGGAGAGCGCCGGCGCATCCTTCCTCCGCCTCGACGGCACGCCATGGAGCACCGACAAGGACGGCCTCATCCTCGGCCTGCTCGCCGCCGAGATGACCGCGGTGACCGGAAAGGATCCCGGCCAGCTGTACCAGGACCTCACGTCGCGCTTCGGCAATCCGGCCTACCGCCGGATCGATTCCCCGGCCGATGCGCAGAAGAAGGCAAAGCTGTCGAAGCTGTCCCCCGAGCAGGTGGACGCGAAGCAGCTCGCCGGTGAACCGATCACGCGGATGATCACGACCGCGCCTGGCAACGGCGCGCCGATCGGCGGCCTGAAGGTCGAGTCGAAGACGAACTGGTTCGCCGCCCGGCCGTCAGGCACCGAGGATGTCTACAAGCTCTACGCCGAAAGCTTCGCCGGCGAACAGACGCTCGATGCCGTGCTCGCCGAAGCGCAGTCGATCGTCGCCAGGGCCCTCGCCTAACGTTCTCCCCCGTTTGGTTTTACCGTGCAGTCTCGAGACTTCCACGCATCACAGGCACTCTCGCTCCCTCATGGCTCACGACCTCTTCATCTCCGGTGTCCCGATCGCCGAGAAGCTCGTCCGGACGCTCGCGGTCTACGTCTTCCTGCTCGTCGGCCTCCGCCTCGCCGGCAAGCGCGAGATGGGACAGCTCAACCCCTTTGACTTCGTCGTCCTGCTGCTTCTCTCGAACACGGTGCAGAACGCGATCATCGGCAACGACAATTCGCTCGTCGGCGGAATAATCGGCGCGACCGCGCTCCTCGTGATCAACTGGTTCGTCGTCCGGTATCTCTATCGCCACCCGACCATGGCGCGCCTGCTCGAGGGGGACCCCGACCTCCTGATCAGGAATGGACAGCTGCGCCCCAAGCACCTCGAGCGCGAGCTGATCACGCCCGAGGAGCTCGAGGCCGCAGCCCGCCGCCAGGGAATCGAGGGCCTGCACAACGTCGAGACCTGCCGCCTCGAAGTCGGCGGCGCGCTCACCTTCGTCGCCAAGGAACCGACCGAAGACGAGAAGCGCCACGGCGAGATCGTCAGGCACCTCGAGTCACTCAGGCAATCGCACGCGGCGCTCCTCGAGCGCGTCGGACAGATCGAAAGACTCTAATGGCTTGACGAACGCCGCGCTACGCGCGGCGCTCGTAGCTCCCCGGCTCGACGCCGAAGGCGATCGACACGCGATTCCATCCGTTGATCGTGATCACCGCGAGCGTGAGCTCGACGAGCTCCTCCTCGCTGAACTCCTTTCGCGCCGCGGCAAAGGCGTCGTCAGGCACGCCGTGCTTCGAGATGTTGGTGACGACTTCGGTCCACTCGAGCGCTGCGCGCTCCCTCGGGCTGTAGTACGAGGTCTCGTGCCACACGGGAACGGAATAGATGCGCTGCTCCGTTTCACCTTCGGCGCGCGCGTCCTTGCTGTGCATGTCGATGCAGTAGGCGCAGCCGTTGATGTAAGACGCACGCAGCCGCACGAGCTCGAGAAGCTTCTGCTCCAGTCCGGACTTCCGCACGTGCTGCTCGAGCGCTGACATCGCCTGGTATGCCCCGTGCCCGACACGGGAAAGGTCGATACGTTTCGTCATGGTCGTCTCCATTGAGTGGTGGTACATCAGCATGGACGGGACAGGACGCGCATTGTGACAGCCTCGCCGCAATTTCTCGACGTCTTCGAGCGACTCCGTCCGCGACTCTTCGGCATCGCCTACCGGATGCTCGGTGATGCGCACGAAGCCGAGGATCTCGTCCAGGAATGCTGGCTTCGCTGGCAGGATGCCGATCGCGCGGCGATCATCAGTCCCGACGGGTGGCTCGTCACCGTCATGACCCGTCTCGCGATCGACCGCCTGCATCGCGCCGAGACCGAACGCCTGAGCTACGTCGGGCACTGGCTCCCCGAACCGATCGCGACCGGGGGCGAGACTCGTGCACCGGGCGCGCCGGACACCCGCGTCGAGCGCGAATCGGATCTGTCAGTTGCGTTTCTGATGCTGCTCGAGCGGCTCGGCCCGGAGGAGCGCGCGGCGTTTCTCCTCCGCGAACTGTTCGACACCGACTACGACGAGATCGCACGCGTGATCGACCGCACTCCAGCCACGGCGCGACAGATGGTCCATCGCGCCAGGGAACGAGTTCGCGACGATCGTGCGCGCGTCGCCGTCGCCGGCGACGTGCAGGAACGGCTGCTCGAACGCTTCCTCGCCGCGCTCCGCGACGACGATCGCGACGCGCTGCTCGCGCTGTTCGAGGAGGAAGCGACCTTCGTCAGCGACGGCGGCGGCAAGGCGTCGGCGATGCGGAGGATTCTCGTCGGTCCCGATCGCATCACGCGCATGCTGACGGGGCTCGAGCACAAGTGGCCGGGGCTCATCACGCACCGCATCGGCACCGTCAACGGCGAGCCGGCGATCCTCAGCCTCGTCGACAATCGGCTCTTCACCGTCACGGCGTTCGCCACCGACGGCGAGCGGATCCACCACGCTTATCGCATCATCAACCCCGACAAGCTGCGGTTGCTCGGCATCACGCCGTTAGGCGTCGTCGGCCGCGTGTCGGGGAGAGCGAGGTCCGACAAGGCGGACCTGAGCGACGGCGAGTGAACTGCGGGAATTGCTGACAGGAGGCACGGAGAGCACGGAGGGTTTGATGACGGCGGGTATCACTCTCGATCCCTGGCAGCGTTGACTTCAGTCCATGTAGACCGCGCCGTCCACCCCTACCGCACCATCTGCCTCTGCCGCCCATCCGTCTCGGCCGCCCCATCCGTCCAATCCGTGAAATCGGTGTCCAAACAGTTTGAACTACAATCCCACGGATTGGACGGATGACTGCGGATTGCTTCGTGTAAGAGCAGTTATTCAAGCACTGCGTGTCATCGTGGAATCTGCTCTTTTGGGTAGTTAAAAATCAGTCTCAAGCGAGCTGGCGCGCCTCCTCTTGAAGGCACCAGTCAGTCACACGCTGTCAACAAAACCCTCCGTGTCCTCCGTGCCTCCTGTGAATGATTCGCGCCGTTGCCGCTGCCGCCGTTCCCGCCCGCAGTCACACGCCGCCAACGATCAACGCATCAGGCAGCCTCCCCGCCATCGCCTGCTCGTGACGCACGGCATCGAACTCGCCTTCGTTGCGCGCGATCACGACCGTCGCGACCGCATTGCCGATCAGGTTCGTGATCGCCCGAGCTTCGCTCATGAAGCGGTCGACCCCGAGCACGAGCGCGATTCCCTCGACCGGCACGGTGTGCATCGCCGCGAGCGTGCTGGCGAGGACGATGAACCCGGAACCGGTCACTCCGGCCGCGCCCTTCGACGTCACGATCAGCACGGCCATCACCGACAACTGCTCGCCGAGCGAGAGATGGATCCCGAACGCCTGCGCGATGAAGATCGTCGCCATTGACAGGTAGATCGAGGTGCCGTCGAGGTTGAAGGAGTATCCGGCTGGAATGACGAGACCGACCACGCTCCGGTCGCATCCGTACAACGTCATCCGCTCGAGCATGCTCGGCAGCGCCGCCTCCGAGCTCGACGTGCCGAGCACGATCAGGATCTCGGCGCGGATGTACTTGAGCAATTGCCAGAGGCTGAATCCCGAGAACCGCGCGATCAGGTTGAGCACGACGAAGATGAAGAGGAACATCGTCAGGTAGACGCCCCCCATCAGCCGCGCCAGCGGGATCAGGGCGTGGACCCCGAACTTCCCGATGGTATAGGCCATCGCCCCGAAGGCGCCTAACGGCGCCACCCACATCACGATCGCGGTGATCCGGAAGAACACCTGCGACAGCTTCTCGAGGCCGGCGGTGAGCGGCCGCCCGACCTCGCCGAGTCCGGAGAGCGCAAAGCCGAAGAGCAGCGAGAAGAAGACGATCTGCAGGATGTCGCCGTTGGCGAAGGCACCGGCGATGCTGCTCGGCACGATGTGAGTGACGAAATCGACGAAGCTGAGCGACTTCGCCGCGGTGGTGTACTGCGAGATGTCGCCGCCGGCGAGCGAGCGGACGTCGATCCCCGCTCCCGGCTTCGTCACGTTGGCGACGACCAGCCCGATCGCCAGCGCGATCGTCGTCACGATCTCGAAGTAGAGCAGTGCCTTCCCGCCGACGCGCCCGACCTTCTTCATGTCCTGCATGTTCGCGATGCCGAGCACGATCGTGAGGAAGATGATCGGCGCGATGATCATCTTCACCAGGTTGATGAACACGTCGCCGAACGGCTTCATCGCGATGCCGGCTTTCGGGTAGAGCGCACCGAGGAGCACGGCGGCGAGGACGGCGACGAGCACCTGGAAGGTCAGGTTGCGGGCGAGACGCATGACTCCGTGTTCCGAGGGGAGGATTCAGGCCGGGGAAGATGCCCGCTGGACGTGCCGAAGGGGAGAGTCTGCGCCGGAAAATCACTCGTGGCTCGATTGCGGTCAGCCCGGTGAGATCACGTCGCGGTTTCGCGATCGCGTTTGTATCTTCGTGCCTCAACTTCTCCCCCGGTCCCATGCACCTTCCTGCTATCGCTGCCGCCCTTGCGCTCTTCGCCGCCCTGCCCGTGACCGCGCAGACGAGAACCGCACCCACCGCCAGCGACTATGCCCGCGCCGAGCGCGTGCTCGCCGCGCATCCGGTGTTCGATGGTCACAACGACCTCCCGTGGCGGATCCGTGAGAATCGGGCGCACCCGGGCGACGTCGCCGCGTACGACCTGCGCAAGCGCACCCCGGGGATGACCGATCTTCCCCGGATGAAAGCGGGCCACCTCGGCGCGCAATTCTGGTCGGTCTACATCCCCGGCGAGCCCGACGACGACAACTACGCGCCTAACGGCCGAGTGAGCAGCACGCCGGGGTATGCGCGGGTGCAGCTCGAGCAGATCGACATCGCGCGACGGATGATCGCGATGTATCCCCAGCTCAAGTGGACGCTCACCGCGCAAGCTGTTCGGGCGAACATGGGGCATGGCAGCGTCGGCAGCCTGCTCGGCGTCGAGGGTGGCCACGCGATCGAGAACTCGCTGGCGCTGCTGCGCACGTATTACGACCTCGGCGTCCGCTACATGACGCTGACGCACAACGTCACGCTCGACTGGGCCGACGCGGCGCTCGACAGCGCGAAGCACGGCGGCCTCACGCCGTTCGGGAAGGAAGTCGTCCGCGAGATGAATCGCCTCGGGATGCTCGTCGACCTCGCCCACGTCTCGCCCGGCACGATGAGCGACGCGCTCGACGTCAGCGAGGCGCCGGTGATCTTCTCGCACTCCGGCGCCCGCGCCCTCGTCGATCACCGCCGGAACGTTCCCGATTCGATCCTCGCGCGCCTGCCGAAGAATGGCGGCGTGGTGATGGTCCCGTTCGTCACCTCGTTCGTCTCGGCGCGGGTCAAGGCGCACGAGGACTCGCTCGATGCGTTCGCCTCCACCGCGCGCGCGAAGCATCCCTCATCGACGCACGCCGACAGCGCCGCAGCGCGCGCCGAGATCGCGAACTGGCGTCAGGAGCATCCGGCGCCGGCGGCCACCATCAGCGACGTCGCCGATCACATCGAGCACGTTCGGCAGGTCGCTGGGGTCGATCACGTCGGCATTGGCGGCGACCTCGATGGCATCACCGACAACGTCGTCGGGCTCGAGGACGTCTCGAAGTACCCCGCCCTCTTCGCCGAGCTCGCGCACCGTGGCTGGAGCGACGCCGACCTGGCGAAGCTCGCCGATGGCAACATTCTCCGCGTTCTCGCTGAGGCGGAGCGCATATCGGCGCGGCTGAAGACGCAACGCGGACCGTCGCATGCGACGATCGACGCGCTCGACGGATTAGTACCACCGACGGCCGCACGTTAGGCGGCACCGTCGGCTGCGCTCGCCTACGCCCCGAGCACCTCGCGGACCTTTCGCGTCAGCGTCTGCGGGGTGAACGGCTTGTCGAGGAACATCGCGCCGGGACCGAGAATGTTATGATGGAGTGCGGCGTCCTCGGTGTAACCGGACATGAAGAGGATCTTCGCTTCCGGCCGAAGTCGCCCGACGTACGACGACAGCTCGCGGCCGCCCATCTCGGGCATCACCATGTCGGTGACCACCAGCCCGATCGGCGTCGGGTGCGTTTCGCACACGCGCACCGCCTCGGCACCGGTCGCCGCCTCGAGCACCGTGTAG
>JAICUE010000336.1 GCA_025936015.1 Gemmatimonadaceae bacterium | reverse complement strand
TCCGGCCGCTCGGCCTCGCAGGCGCGCACCGCGCCCGCGACTGAATCGGCGATCGCTACCCGCCGCCCCGTTTCCTCGAACAACAGCTGCAGCGGCGCCGTGACGTGGCTGCTGTCGTCGACGATCAGCACCAGCGGGCGGCGGTCCTCGCTCACGGCGCCGGCGGCAGCGTCGGGACGGTGAAGAAGAAGCGGCTGCCACGCCCGAGCTCGCTATCGAGCCAGATCCGGCCGCCGTGCAGCTCGACCAGGCGGCGGGCGATCGTCAGGCCTAACCCTGTTCCGTGATGCTGTCGCGACGCCGACGCATCCACCTGCGCGAACTCCTGGAACACGAGGTCGTGGTGATCCGCCGCGATCCCGATCCCGCTGTCGCCGACTTCGACGAGCACCGTCGAACGATCCTCGAAGTACGGGCACGCATGCACCCAGACATGCCCGCCCGGCGGCGTGAAGTCGATCGCGTTGCCGAGCAGGTTGCCGAGCACGTGCGCGAGCTTCTCGCGGTCAGCGATCACTTTCGGCGTATCAGCGCCGATCTGCACGTCGAGCTTCAGCTGCTTGCGCGCGACGAGCGACTCGTTGAGCCGGCGCACCTGGTCGATCACGTCGCCGATCGAAACCTCGACCGGCGCGAGCTCGAGCTGGTTCGCCGCACCGCGGGCGTAGGTGAGAATCTCCCCCACCATCTCGAGCAGCCGTCGCCCGCCGCCGATGATTCCCGCGATGCTGTCCTGCTGGCGTGCACTCAGCGGTCCGAGAATCCCGTCGCGCAGGATCTCCGCGTGCGTGATGATCGCGGTGAGCGGCGTGCGCAGGTCGTGCGAGATGTTCGCGAGGAACTGCGTCTTCAGCGTGTCGCGTGCACTGAGCTCGGCGATCTCGCGGAGCGCCGACTGATACGCGTGTTCCATCGCGGCGAGACGCGACTCGACTGGCGCGGCAGGATTCAATGGCTCGGCGGCGCCCGAGTCGGTGCGTGACGTCATGCGCCTAACCTATCGGTGCCCGCCGACTCTGCCAATAGTGACTCGTCGTCGTCGCCATCCTCATCGCCGCCGCGCGCGATCGATTCCTCGAGCTCCTGCCGCCGCAACAAGCGCCAGTAGCGGCCGCGCGCCTGCATCAACTCGCCATGCACCCCCTGCTCGACGACGCGGCCGTCGTCGAGCACGATGATCCATGACGCGTCGCGCAGGGCGCTGATCCGGTGCGACGCGATCACCGCGGTCCGTCCCGAAAGCGCCGTTCGCAGCGAGGTGAGGATCGCCGCTTCGGTATGCGAGTCCACCGCCGACAGCGCGTCGTCGAGCAGCACGATTCGCGGGCGCCGCGCCAGTGCGCGCGCCAGCGCGGCGCGCTGCTTCTGCCCGCCGGAGAGGTTGATCCCGCGCTCGCCGAGCATCGTCCCCCACCCGTGCGGAAACCCGGCGATCGTGTCGTCGAGCTGCGCGATCCGCGCCGCGAATCTCGCATCGTCAGGCACGGTCTCGCTCTCCGCCGCCTTGAGGCCGACCGGCAGCGGATGCGACGCGAGTCCGTAGGCGACGTTCGACGCGATCGTATCGCTGAACAGCAATGACTCCTGCGGGACGTAGCCGATCTCGCTCCGGAGCGCGTCGAGCGCGATCTCGGTCGTCGGCACTCCGTCGATGAGGATCACCCCCTCCTGCGGATCGTGGAAGCGCGGGATGAGATCCATCAGCGCGCTCTTTCCGCTTCCCGTCGCGCCGACGATGCCGACGGTCGCGCCCGCGGCGATCGTGAAGCTCACGTCACGAAGCACCCACCGCGGCTCGCTGCCGTCGCGGGCCGGGTAGTGGAAGCCGACGTTGCGGAACTCGATCGACCGCCCGGCGACCGCCGGTGCGAGCGCTCGCGCCGACGCCGGCGACGTCACGTTAGGCACCGCGTCGAGAATTTCGAGCAGGCGCTCGAACGAGGTCGCGCCGCGCTGGAAGAGGTTCGTCACCCAGCCGAGCGCGATCAGCGGCCAGGTCAGCAGCGAGAGGTACAACCCGAACGCGACGAAAGAGCCCACCGAGATCGTCCCGCGCGCCGCGAGCACTCCGCCGAAGCCGAGCACGATCAGCGTGCCGAGTCCGGCGAGCAGCCCGTACGACGGCTGCATCGCGCCGTACAGCCGCGCGAGTCCGAGATTGCGCTCCATGTATTCCGCGCTCATCTCCCTGAACCGCCCGATCTCCGCCGCTTCCTGCCGGTACGCGCGCACCACGCGCACCCCTGACAGGTTTTCCTGCGTGAGCGTCGTCACCTTGCCGAAATGCGACTGCACTTCCTCGAAGCGGTCATGGATCATGTTGCCGAGCTTGAGGGTAAGCACAGGCAACGCGAGCATCGGCAGCAGCGCGAGCCCGGTGAGGCGATGATCGATCCGCAGCATGTAGTACAGCGCGAACGCACCGCCGAAGATCGTGTTGACGAGGTACATGATCGCCGGCCCCGCGGTCATTCGCACCGCGCTCAGGTCGTTCGTCAGTCTCGCCATGATCTCGCCCGTCCGCGTCCGCGCGTAGAAGCCGGAGTCGAGGCGCTCGAGGTGCTCGTACAGATCGTTGCGAAGATCGTATTCGACCCGCCGGCTGATGCCGTTCAACAGCTCGCGCATCCCGTATCGCGCGGCGCCGCCGGTGACGGCGAGCCCGATCATCCACCACCCGAGCGTCCACACATGTCCGATCGGCGCGCCCTGGCGCATCGATTCGATCGCGTCGCCGAGCAGCCGTGGGACAGCGCTCGTCAGCGCGGAGGAAAGCACGACGAGAAACAGCCCGAACGACATTGCTCCGCGATACGGCCGGAAGTACGGAATGAGGCGTCTAAGTACCTTCATGGATGGCACATGGCTTGCGCTTCAGGCGGGGTCAGACCCCATATTCAAGTGCTGCAATGGAGTGCACGGCAAGCGCGCAGGCTCCACGCTTTTTCTCTCGAGGAATAACACGATGACCACGAAGTATATCCGCTCCTTCATCCCGGTGCTCGCTCTCGCCATCACGGCGGGTGCGTGCTCGACGAAGGACAAGACGAGCGACTCGCTCGCCGTCGACACGTCGCTCAACCGTGACCTCGCGCTGGCGAACCGTGACAGCGCGGCGCAGCCGCAGCTGAACGACGTCCCGAGCGGCGCCGCGAACACCAGCACGCGCACCGGCTCGAGCTCGGGCAGCAGCGCGTCGCGCACGACCACGACGAAGACCACCACGACGAGCAAGCCGTCGAGCACCACGCCGTCGACGACGTCGAGCGGCAACAAGGTCACCACCGGCACCACCGGCGGCGGCGGCGCGGTCGGCACGCTGCCGAGCGGCACGACCCTGTACCTCGCGTCGAACGCCCGCGTCTGCACGAACACGAACAAGGTCGGCGACACATTCACCGCCACGCTGAGCAACGCGGTCAGCTCCGGCGGCGTCACCATCCCCGCTGGTTCGCAGGTGAAGCTCGAAGTCACGGCGCTCAAGCGCAGCGAGAACGCGAAGGACAACATCACGATGGGCTTCCGCGTCGTCTCGGTCAACGTTCGCGGCACCTCGTATCCGATCGATGGCACGGTCTCCGCGGCCAGCTCGATCGAGAAGGTGCGTAACGAGTCGAAGGGCAAGGATGTCCAGAAGGTCGCGACGGGCGCGGTCCTCGGTGCGATCGCCGGCCAGGTCCTCGGCAAGAATACGAAGGGAACCGTGATCGGCGCCGCGGCTGGCGCTGCCGCTGGTACCGCTGCTGCCGCCGCGACCGCGAACTACGAAGGCTGCCTCCCGAACGGCGGCGCGCTCAGCGTCACCACGACGTCGTCGACGCAGGTGAAGATCTGATCGACGGGTCGAGATCGCGCGGTAAGCGGTCGGCCGTGACCAGTTGGCTGTAAGCGATAAGCTGTAAGCAGTAAGCGAAC
>JAICUE010000440.1 GCA_025936015.1 Gemmatimonadaceae bacterium | reverse complement strand
GGGCGATGCGTCGCTGCAGTTCGCGATCGACCGCTTCCACGTCGAGGACATCGCCGGGCTGCTCGAGAGCGACCTTCCGTTCACCGGCATCGTCTCGCTCACCGGTGACGTGAACGGGACGCTGAGCGACCCGCGCTTCCAGGTAGCGTTAGGCGTGTCGCACGCGACGTATCGAGGCGCAGAGGTACCCGAGCTGCACGGGACGCTCGGCTACGCGCGCCGGCTGCTGACGACGAAGCTCGATGCGACGCGGGAGGGCGGCGCGCCGATGGCGACGTTGACCGGACAGGTCCCGATCGACCTCGCGTTGCAGCGGACGAGCACGCGAAGCCGGATCGGGCGCGGCGCGGTGTCGATGGACCTGGTCGCCGACAGCCTTCCGCTCGGCCTCATTCCGGAGTTCACCGACGCGGTGGCCGGGGTGACGGGACGCGCCGCGGGAAAGATCGCGATGCGCGGGACGATGGCCCATCCGCAGCTCTCCGGTGCGCTCGCGCTCGATCGCGGCTACTTCAAGATCGTCGCGACGGGGATGCAGGTGCGCGACGTCGCGGGCTTCGTCCGCATGCGCAACGACACCGTCTACGTCGACTCGATCACGGGGCAGGCGTCAGGGCTCATCCGGCTGAGCGGAACGGTCGGCGTCGCGTCGTTCAGCAATCCCGATTTCGACCTGCACTTCTTCGCGCAGAATGCGCGCGTGCTGAACAACGACAAGGGAATGCTGCGCGCCGACGCCGAGCTGGCGGTGGCGGGGCCGATGTCGGCGACGTACATCAGCGGCCGGGCACGGGTACGCAGTGGCGTGATCTACATTCCGGAATCGGACAACAAGTCGGTGATCAGCGCGGGAGATCCCGCGCTGTTCAACGTCATCGACACATCGGTAGTGAGCGATCGCGAGATGCTGCCGACGCAGTCGCCGCTGCTGGCGGGGCTGCGGATGGACGTGACGCTCAACGTCTCGCGGAACACGTGGGTCCGATCGCGCGAGGCGAACGTCGAGATCTACACCGCCGACGAAGGGCTGAGCGTGCACGTCGACCGATCGAAGCAGACCCTCGCGCTCGACGGAGTGGTGAGCACCGACAACGGGCAGTACACCTTCCTCACCAAGCGATTCACGATCAAGCGCGGCTCGGCGATGTTCATCGGCGCGAATGGCTCGAACGGCGAGCCGATGAACCCGACGCTGCAGGTGACTGGCGAGTACCAGGTCACGCTGCCGCAGCAGTCGGCGCTCAACATCCAGGTGCTGATTGGCGGGACGCTGCTGCGGCCGAAGCTGACGCTGCAAAGCGACGCGCAGCCGCCGTTGTCGCAATCGGACCTGCTCAGCTACCTCGCCTTCGGACGCTCGTCGTCGTCGCTGCTCCCGAGTGATGGCTCGAGCGCATCGAGCGGCAACGCCAGCGGAAACATCGTCGGGACGGGTGCCGCGATGGCGTACAAGCGGCTGGCCGCGGTCGCGATCGGCGTCGTCGCCGACCAGTTCGAAGGCGAGGCATCCCGATCGTTAGGCGCGGACGTCTTCAACATCACGCCGACCGACGTCGCCCCGGAGATCTACACGCCTAACGGCATCAAGGACTTCCTGACCGGAACGCAGATCGAGCTCGGCAAGTACGTCGACCCGCGGACCTACCTTGCGTTGCGGGCCTCGGGGACGGGGCTTCCCGGACTCGCGCTGCGCCAGCGCACCGGCAAGGGGTTCATCTACGAGGCGACCCTCGAGCCGAGAGCGCAGGTGGTGCCCCCGTCGCTCGATCCGAACACGAACATCCACATCTCGGAAGTGTTCGGCGCGTTCGTCACGCGAGAGTGGCGGTTCTGATTCACGACGCCTGACGGCGAACGAGAAAGGGCGCGACCAGCTGGTCGCGCCCTTTCTCGTGAGAGCTGATGGTCAGGCAGTCCGGCGCGGCGCGGCTTTCTTCGCGTTGAGCGTTCGAGCCAATCCGCCGAAGGTCTTCACCCACTCGAAGGCCCGCGCGAGCGGAGGTCCGAAGCGGAAACTCCCCCCGGCCGCGCCCATCCCCTTGTCGACCACCCACGCGATCAGTCGAAGGAGGCCGAGAACGGCGAGGCCGAGGACCCATATCGGAAAGACGATGACGAAGCCGATGATGATGAACGGCAGCAGGATGATCGGGGCGACGGGGATGAGCGCGAGATGCACTCGTCCGGTGACGACGTCGCGCCAGAACCGTTCTGCCTCTGCCCTGATCATCTCTTGTCTCCTTTTCCGATTTCGTCCCAGAGCGCGGCGATCGCGCGCATTCCCTTCACGAAGTTTTCGTCGCTCATCCATTCGTCGGGGGCGTGGGCGTTCTCGCCGGGAAGCCCGAACCCCACTAGGAGTACGGGCGCGCCGAGTATTCGTTGAAAATCACCGACGACAGGGATGGAACCGCCTTCGCCAGTGATGACCGGCTCCTTGCCGAACGCGGCCTTGAGTGCGCGCTTCGCCGCCTCGAACAGCGGGCCGTCGAGCTCGGCGCGCCAGGGACGACCGCCGTGGAGATGCGTGACGGTGACCGTGACTCCCTTCGGTGCGACGCGGGCGACGTGCGCCTTCATCGCCGCCTCGATCTGCGTGGGATCCTGGTCGGGGACGAGGCGGCAGCTCACCTTCGCCATCGCGATCGCGGGTAGCACCGTCTTCGCGCCTTCCCCGGTGTACCCGCTCAACATCCCATTGATCTCGCAGGTCGGACGCGTCCAGATGCGCTCGAGCGTGCTATAGCCTTTCTCCCCGCCTAACGCTGGGGCCCCGACCTCGTGAAGAAAGCCGTCGTCGGTGAAGGGGAGCGAGCGCATCTGGGTGCGCACCT
>JAICUE010000087.1 GCA_025936015.1 Gemmatimonadaceae bacterium | reverse complement strand
CCGGCGCGCGGCGCGTCCCGCGAGATCAAGGCGATCGGGGTGCGCGGCATCGGCGAGATGTTCGAGAGGTTGTTTCGGTGATCGGCCAGCGTGACGTCGGCGTGATCATCGTCGCGGCGGGCAGCGGCACGCGCGTCGGCGGCAACGAACTGAAGCAGTTTCGCTGGGTCGCGGGCAAGCCGATGCTGCTGCACAGCCTCCAGCGCTTCCAGTCCCGATCCGATGTAGCGATGGTCGTCTGCGTGCTGCCGCGCCAATACGCCGGCGATCCGCCGCCATGGATCTTCCAGAGCGACGTCGACCGGCTGCTCCTCGCGTCCGGTGGAAAGGAGCGCGGTGATTCGGTGTACAACGGGCTCGATGACCTCCCCGAGGAATGTGCGGTGACGCTCGTCCACGATGCTGCTCGCCCCTTCGTCGACGACGCGACGATCGACCGCGTCGTTGCCGCGGCGCGCGCCGGCAATGGGGCGGTCCCGGCGCTGCCGGTTGTCGATACGCTGAAGGAGACGTCGGCGGACGGCCGCGTCGTCCGCACCGTCTCCCGCGATGGCCTCTGGCGTGCACAGACACCCCAGGGGTTTCCGCGCGTGATGCTCGAGGAAGCGTACGTCCGCGCGCGGCGCGAGAAGATCACCGCGACCGACGACGCCGCGCTCTGCGAGCGATTCGATTTCCCCGTCGTCGTCGTGCCCGGGAATGAGCGGCTGATGAAGATCACTGATGAATCGGACTTTGCCCGGGCGGAAGCACTGTTCATGACCGAGGGCGCGGTCTGATGGAAGCGAAGCCCGTTCCGTTCTGGTCGCCGGTCGAGATCCAGTCGGCGCTGCGCCCGGTGATCAACCACATCGAGCGTGGGGGCGTGCTCGCCTATCCGACCGAGACCGTCTACGGCTTCGGCGGAGCCGCGGACGAACAGGGCGTCGAGGCGCTTGTCGCGCTCAAGGGGCGGCCACCCGGCAAGCCCTTTTTGCTGCTCGTGGCCGGAAGCACGATGATCGAACGGTTAGGCCTAACGCTGCCGGCCTACGCTGCCCGCCTCGCCGCGCGGCACTGGCCCGGCCCGCTGACCCTCGTCCTCGCCGGTGGCGAGCGGCGGGTACCGGCTCGCCTGCGCGGGCCGGAGGGGGGTGTCGCCGTCCGCTGGACGCCGCACCAGGGACTGACCCGCCTGCTCCGCGCATACGGGCAACCACTCACGTCGACGAGCGCGAACAAGCCGGGGGTACCGCCGGCAACGTCGGTTGGGGAGATTGTTACACAGTGGAAGTCGGCGATCGCGCGGGGCACGCTGCTCGCCCTCGATGGCGGGCGGCTCCCGCCTTCGCAGCCGTCGACTGTCGTCGACTGCACCGGCCGCCGGCCTCGCGTGATCCGGCCAGGCGCGATCAGCGCCGAGATCCTCCGCGAAAGCGTTCCCGAACTGGTCGGCGATGCCTGACCGGCACGCGCGCATCTCGCTGAGGATGGACCCGCAACGCCAATGAAGATTCTTTTCGTCTGCACCGGCAACACCTGCCGCAGCCCATTGTCCGAGGCGATTGCCCGGCGGATCGTGATCGAACGCGGCCTCACCGACATCGAGGTCGCGAGCGCGGGCACGAGTGCATGGGAAGGCGCCCCCGCCTCTGACGGCGCGCTGCTCGTCGGGATGGAGCACGGCCTGGACCTGAGCAACCATCGCGCGCAGCTCCTCTCGCGCGAGCTCGTTGCCGGTTCCGACCTCGTGCTCGCGATGGGCCCGCACCATCTCGAGCGCGTCGAAGCGTTAGGCGGTACCGACAACGCCTACACGCTCGCCGGCTATGCGTCGCACGGCCGGAACGACCGCGCGATCAGCGATCCGGTCGGCGCCGAGCTCACCGTCTATCGGACGACCTACGCGGAGCTCGAGCGCGAGATCCGCCGCGCGCTCGACCGCCTGACGGCCGACCGTTCGTCCGACGCATCGTGACGCGCAGCGATCTTCCCGCACCGCGATGACTCGCCCGACGCGACTGGTCCTCCTCGGCACTCCGGTCGCCCAGTCGTTGTCGCCAGCGTTCCAGAACGCCGCACTCGACATCGCGGGAATCCCGACCCGCTACGAAGCGCTCGACGTCGGGCCGTCCGCGCTCGATGCAACGCTCGCGCAGCTCGCGATGGAAGGTGCGGCGGGCAACGTCACCATCCCGCACAAGAACGCCGTGCACGATCGCTGCTCCACGCTGACGCCGACCGCCGCACGCGCCGGCGCGGTGAACACCTTCTGGTTCAGCGACGGCACCTTGAACGGCGACAACACCGACGTCGGCGGATTTCTCGTCGCGGCGCGTGAGCTGCTCGGCGATTCGCCGTTCCCCTCGCGTGTGATCCTCCTCGGTGCCGGCGGCGCGGCTGCCGCGGTGTGCGTCGCCGCCGAACAGTGGGGCGCGACGGTGGTGCAGGTGCTCGCTCGCTCGCGCGGACCCGCGCACCGGCTGGCATCGCGCTTTCCGGCGCTCGTGCAGATCGTCGAGCGGGCCGACCAGCTGGCGACGGGCAGCGCGGCCGCTACGCGACGCGAACGTCAGGCAGCGGCGGCGCCGCTCGTCGTCAATGCGACGCCACTCGGGTTCGCCGACGATGACGCACTGCCGCTGGCGATCGACTCCCTCCCGCCCGGCTCCTCGGTGCTGGACCTCGCGTATCGCCGGGCCGAGACGCGATTCGTCCGCGAAGCGCGCGCGGCCGGTCATCGCGCGGCCGACGGCCTGACGATGCTGATCGAGCAGGGGGCGCTGGCCTTCGAGCGGTGGTTCGGCATCGCTCCCGATCGCGCCGCGATGCGCCGCGCCGTCGAGTGATGCGCGCCGCGAGAAGCGCGCTCGATTCCGCGCTCGAGTTTCTCCTCCCGCCGGTCTGCGCGTCGTGTGACCGGCTGGTCTCCGATCGCACCGAGGCGCTCGTCTGCGGTCTCTGCTGGGCACGGCTGCCGCTGCTGCCCGCGCCACGCTGCGAGCGGTGCGGACATCCCTCCGACCAGTACGACTGTCGCTGGTGCGCGCTCCGTCCCCCGTTTGTGCGCGCCGCGCGCTCGGTATGCTGGGCGATGCCGGGCACCGCGCTTGCAATCGTCCACGCGCTCAAATACAGCGGCTGGACGCGAGTTGCCGAGGGGATGGGAACACGCATGGCGCGACTCGCGTTCCCCGACGATGTGCGGCGCGAGCGGACTGCGCTGGTGCCGGTGCCGCTGGCTCGCACACGAATGCGCGAACGTGGCTACAATCAGAGTGGGCTCCTTGCGGCGCAGATTGCCTTACGATGGAAGATTCCGGTGTGGGACGACGTCGTCATTCGCGGACGCGCGACGGAAACGCAGACGCGGTTGACACCGGAACAGAGGCGACGCAACGTTTCGAGCGCTTTCACCGTGGCGCCATCCGTCGGCGCGCGACTTCGCGGCGCGCATGTCCTGCTCGTCGATGACGTGGTGACGACGGCAGCGACACTCAACGCCTGCGCGACCGCGCTCTTCGACGGCGGTGCGCGCATCATCAGTTACGTGACCTTCGGTCGGGCGCCATCCGTCGGCGACCGGATCGAAACGACAGGAGATCTCTTGAATGGCAATTCGCGTCGGCATTAACGGCTTCGGCCGCATTGGACGCCAGGTGCTTCGCGCGGCGAAGCTCCAGGGCGTCGCCGATCTCGACTTCGTCGCGGTGAACGACCTCACCGATACGAAGACGCTCGCTCACCTCTTCAAGTACGACTCGGTGCATCGCACCTTCCAGGGCGATGTCAGCCACTCGGCCAACGGCATCACCGTCGATGGCGATGAGATCCGGATCTTCGCCGAGAAGGATCCGGCGAATCTGCCGTGGAAGGATCTCGGTGTCGACATCGTGCTCGAGTCCACCGGCCGCTTCACCGACGCGACGAGCGCGAAGAAGCACATCGACGGCGGCGCGAAGAAGGTGATCATCTCGGCGCCGGCGAAGGGCGAGGACATCACCATCGTCATGGGCGTCAACAGCGACAAGTACGACGCCGCGAAGCACAACATCATTTCCAATGCGTCGTGCACGACGAACTGCCTCGTGCCGATGGTCAAGGTCGTCCGCGACAACTTCGGTTTCGTTCGCGGATCGATGGTCACGATCCACAGCTACACCAACGACCAGAACATCCTCGACCTTCCGCACAAGGATCTGCGCCGCGCTCGTGCGGCCGCGGTCTCGATGATCCCGACGACCACCGGCGCGGCGAAAGCGACGTCGCTCGTGATCCCCGAGCTCAAGGGCAAGATCGACGGCATCGCGATCCGCGTTCCCACCCCGGACGTTTCGTTCACCGACCTCGCGGTCGTCGTCGACAAGCCGGTCACCGTTCAGCAGATCAACGACGCGTTCCGCAAGGCGGCATCAGAGGGTCCGCTCGCCGGCTTCCTGCAGTACACCGAGGAAGAGCTGGTCTCGGCGGACTACATCGGCAATCCGCACTCCTGCATCCTCGACGCGAAGAGCACCAACGTCGTCGACGGGCTGCTGGTCAAGGTCTCCGGCTGGTACGACAACGAGTGGGGCTACGCTTCACGCTGCGTCGATCTGCTCCGCTTCGTCGGCGCGCGGCTGTGAGCGATAAACCGAGCGCCGCCGCGCGCACGTGGGACGCGGCGGCGCTCGTCCTCGTCGCCGGCGGCGCTGCCGTCTTTCTCGCCGCGAGCAAGGGGATGCAGGGACTGCTCGCGCCGCACGTTCGCGAGGCGACGTCGCAGTCCGTCTACTTCGAGCGGTGGCTCCGCTACCGGTCGATGTCGAATGTCGGCCTCGGATTGGTCGGCGTCGGGATCGCCGTGGGCGTCGTTCGCTTCCTCCGCGACCGCCGCGCGGCAGCCGCACTCGCATTCGAGCAGGCCAATCCGCCAGAGGTGCCGGCGCTCGCCCCCGATACTCCGCCTAACGCTCCACCGGGATGAACAAGAAGACCGTTCGCGATCTCAGCGACGCCCAGCTGCGTGGAAAGCGCGCACTCGTGCGCGTCGATTTCAACGTCCCGCTCGACGAGCGCGGACAGATCACTGATGACACCCGCATCCGCGCCGCGATCCCGACGCTGCGCTACCTGCTCGACCGCGGCGCCCGCGTTGTCGTTCTCTCCCACCTTGGCCGCCCGAAGGGCAAGCCAGAAGCGAAGTACTCGTTGGCGCCCGTCGCGACCCGTCTTGGCGAGCTGCTCGGCGGCAACGTGACCTTCGTCGAGAGCACAGACTCCGACCAGGCGCTGAAGGCGACGAACGACGCGAAGCCGGGCGAAGTCGTTCTCCTCGAGAATACGCGCTTCCTCGGCGGCGAGGAAAAGAACGACGAGCGTCTGTCGCGCGCCCTCGCGATGCTCGGCGACGTCTACGTGAACGACGCGTTCGGTGCCGCGCACCGTGCGCACTCGTCGACCGAAGGCGTCGCCCGCGTGCTGCACCCGGCAGTCGCCGGCCTGCTGATGGAAAAGGAGCTCGACTACCTCGGACGCGCACTCTCGTCGCCCGAGCATCCCTTTGTCGCCATCATGGGAGGCTCGAAGATCAGTGGCAAGATCGACGTGATCGAGAGCCTCCTGCCGAAGGTGGACAAGATGCTCATCGGCGGCGCCATGGCCTGCACCTTCTTCAGGGCGATGGGCCTCGAGACGGGGAAGTCGCTCGTCGAGGCGGACAAGGTCGATCTCGCCGCGACGCTGTCCAAGCGCGGCGGCGACAAGCTCGTGCTGCCGGTCGATGCACTGGTCGCTCCCTCGATGGACGAGGGGGCAAAGGCCCACGTCGTCAAGCGCGACGCGATCCCCGCGGGGGAAGCGATGTTCGATGTCGGACCGGAGACGACGAAGCTGTTCACCCAGCACATCATGAGCGCGAAGACGGTGCTGTGGAACGGACCGATGGGCGTCTTCGAAAAGCCGCCGTTCGATGCGGGCACGAAAGCGATGGCGCAGGCCCTTGCCGCGGCGACGAAGAAAGGTGCAACGACGATCGTCGGCGGTGGTGATTCGGCCGCGGCTGTCGCCGAGGCCGGGCTCGAGTCCGCGATGAGCCACGTCTCCACCGGTGGCGGCGCCTCGCTCGAGTTCCTCGAGGGAAAGACGCTGCCGGGTGTCGCCGCGCTCGACGACAAATGACCGTGTCGCCTAACGCGCCGCGCTCTCCGATTTTCGCGGCGAACTGGAAGATGAACAGCGGGCCGAGCGAAGCGCGCACCTTCATGCGCGTCTTCCTCACGCGCTACGCACGGCGTCCCGATCGCACGGTGCTCATCTTTCCGCCGGCGCTTTCCCTCGCCGCGGTGCGCGACGCGCTGCGCGAGCGGACGGACATCCTCACCGGCGTCCAAAACATCCACTGGGAAGCGAAGGGCGCGTTCACCGGTGAGATCTCGGCGCCGATCGCTGCCGACGCGGGTGCGACGCACGTGCTCGTCGGCCACAGCGAACGGCGGCATGTCTTCGGCGAGACCGATGAGCAGACCGCGAAGAAGTGCGCGGCCGCGGTCGCGGCCGGACTCGTCCCGATGCTGTGTGTCGGCGAGAAGCTCGAGGAGCGCGAGCGCGGCGAAACCGAGACGGTCGTCGTCAGGCAGCTTCGCGCGGGCCTGGCGGCACTCTCGAACGCGCAGATCGCTGACGTGCTGATCGCCTATGAACCCGTCTGGGCGATCGGCACCGGACGCACGGCGACTCCGGCCGATGCGAGCGCGGTACACGTCGCGATCCGCGCCGAATTGCAGAACGTTGCTGGCGAGCATGGCCGCGCCATCCCGATCCTCTATGGGGGAAGCGTCAACGCGCAGAACGTGCGCAGCCTGCTCGATGCAAAGGGCGTCGATGGAGTACTCGTCGGCGGCGCGAGCCTCGATGCCGAGGGATGGGCGACGATCGTTCGCAGCTGACCGGGTGCCGCGACTTGACTGGACACCGTAAAACTCGGTAAGTTTGTGAGCTGAGCGCACTTCGCGCCGGTCCACTCCGACTTTCTCACGTCCATTTCGCCGCGATGATCTACGGCATTCTCTTCACACTGCTCGTCATCGACTGCGTCGTGCTTGCCGCAGCCATTCTCCTGCAGAGCGGGACGGGCGGCGGCATGGCCGCCAGCTTCGGCGGGGCGAGCAGCTCCGCGGATCAGGTGCTCGGCGTGCGCCAGGCTGGGAATTTTCTCACCGCCGCCAGCTGGTGGGCGGGTGGCATCTTCCTGTTCCTCTGCTTCGTGCTCGCGATGATGTCGTCGCGCAACCGCGCCCCGACGTCGGTACTCGACCAGCCGTCGACCGTGCCGGTTCCGGCCGCGACCTCGCCCGCTCCCGGCAGCGCGGCGCCCGTTGTCCCGCTCGAGCAGGCTCCCGCTTCGACTCCAGCGACGACGACGCCGACGCCCGCCCCGAAGAAGTAGAAATCGTGGACGCGACGCAGCTGATTGAAGGGTTCCTCCTCCTCGAGGACGGAACCCTTTTTCGCGGCGGGCTCCGCCACCCGGTGCAGCCGTCGGTTGCCGAAGTCGTCTTCACGACGAGCATGACCGGCTACCAGGAGACCTTCACCGATCCGTCGTATCGCGGGCAGATCGTAGTGATGACCGCGCCGATGATCGGCAACTACGGCATCAACCTCGAGGATCCCGAATCCGGGCGTCCGCAGGTCGCGGGTGTCGTCGTGCGAGAGATCTCCGAGAGCTACTCCAACTGGCGCGCAAGCGGCGATCTGGTCGGCTGGCTTCACGCGTCCCAAGTGCCGGTGCTCGAAGGCGTTGATACGCGTCGCCTCACGAAGCACCTCCGCACCGCCGGGGTGATGCGCGGCGTCATCGCCGGGGGCGTCGAGGCGACTGCCGATCTCACCGCGCTCCTTGCCAGCGCGCCGCTCATGGAAGGCCTCGACCTGGCCTCGGTCGTTTCCACGCCTGAGTCGTATGAGTGGGGAGCGGGTGACTACGAGATCATCGCTTACGACTACGGCATCAAGCGCAACATCCTTCGTCTCTTCGAGGCGGAAGGCTGCCGCGTGACGGTGGTTCCCGCGGACACGCCTGCCGAGGCCGTGCTCGAGCGCGACCCGAGCGGCGTCTTTCTCTCGAATGGACCGGGCGATCCCGCGGCGGTCGAGTACGCGCAGAAGATGGTACGGACAGTCGCCGAGGCAGGAGTGCCCGTCTTTGGTATCTGTCTGGGCCACCAGATTCTCGGACTCGCCTATGGCGGGAGCACGGTCAAGATGCCGTATGGCCACCGGGGGGGAAATCATCCGGTGCGCGACATCGCGACCGGCCGCGTCCTGATCACGTCGCAGAATCACGGCTTCGCGGTCGCCGGCTCGGAGCAGGGAATTCCTGGCGCGCCGGCGCTCGAGGTGACGCACGTCAACCTGAACGACGGGACGGTCGAAGGGCTCGCGCACCGCGAGCTGCCGATTTTCGCCGTGCAGTATCACCCCGAAGCCGCGCCAGGCCCGCACGACGCGCGCGGACTCTTTCCGCGCTTCATGGAGCGCGTCGCCGAGCGGAAACGACCTCGCTGAGCTGGCGTCCAAGTGCAAGCCCGACAACTGCTTGACACCATCCGGGCGCGCTCCTAACTTCGGAGCCACAGCAGAGCCGCAGCGGCGTCAACTTCCACGGCGATTCCATGACCAAGGCCGACCTGGTCGAGCGGGTGACCGCTCAGATCTCGCGCACCGCGGGTCCGAT
>JAICUE010000199.1 GCA_025936015.1 Gemmatimonadaceae bacterium | reverse complement strand
GCCTTCAGCAGGGCCTGGCCCCGGAAGTCATCGATGTCGAGCCCATACTCCTTCGCCATCCCCTCGCGCAGCTTCTCGACGCCGGTGCTCGCCTCGGAGTAGTGCAACCGCTTCGAGAGCGAGAACGCCAGCTCGGCCGGATAGCCATAGGCGCGCATCGCATCCTGGATCGCCGTCGGCGCGCTGTACATCTGGACGATGCAGGTGATCGCCGCATGCGGGCGACCATAACGTTCGTACATGTAATCGAGCAGCTCCTCGCGCCGGTCGTGCTCGATGTCGACGTCGATGTCCGGTGCTTCGGTCAATCCGTCGACCCGGCTTTCGGATAAGAAGCGCTCGAACAGCAGCCCGTGCTTCACCGGATCGACCGCGGTGACGCCGAGGCAGAAGGTGACCGCGCTGTTCGCCGCGCTCCCGCGCCCCTGGCAGAGGATGCCGCGCCGCCGCGCCTCGGCCACCGCGTCGTGCATGACGAGGAAGAAGCCGGCGAAGCCGAGCTTGGCGATGACGGTGAGCTCGTGGTCGATCTGCGCGCGCTGCGCGTCGGAGATCGCCTCGCCCCACCGCTCGTGCGCGCCCTCGAACGCACGCTCGCGCAGCCAGTCGTCGGCGGTCCGGCCGTCGGGGACGGGGAAGGCGGGAAGCGGCGGCCGCACCCATGACAGGTCGAAGCCGCAACGCGCCGCGATCTCGACGCTCGCCTCGAGTCCGCGCTCGCGCCCCGCCCATCGTTCAGCGACCCGCTCCGGCGGCTGCAGCATCCACTCATCGTTAGGCAGGAGCAGTCCGCGCGCCGCGGCGTCGTCGATGGTGCAGTCGTGGCGCAGCGCGGTGAGGACGTCGAGGGCGCGTCGCTCCTCGGGCAGCGCGTAGCGCACGTCGCCAGCCACGGTCCACTGCACGTGCTCCCGCTCGGCGAAGTCGATGAGCGCCGCGGCCAGCGCCTCCTCGCCGCGGCCGGCGGCGTGGTGCTCCACCTCGATCGCGACGTTGTCGCTGCCTGACGCGTCGCGCCATTCGCCGAGGAGGCGCGCGGCCTCGCTGCGCCTGCCGGCGCGGAGCAGGGTAGCGAGACGGCCGGAGGGCGGGCCGCTGAGGAGGATGAGCCCTTCGGCGTGGGCGAGCAGGTCGTTCGATCGCACCGCCGGCCGCCCGCGCGGGGGCGCCGCGGCCCCCCCGGTCGCCCGGTGGCGACCGTTAGGCCCCGGCGCATCGTCCTTCGTCCACCGCTCGAGCCGTCCCGATCGCGAGAGGGTGACGAGTGCGCTGATGTTGCGATAGCCCTCCGCGGTGCGGGCGAGGAGCGCGAGGGGATGGCCATCGACCTCGAGCTCGATCCCGATGACCGGCTTGATGTTCTGCCGCCGGCACTCGAGGGTGAAGCGGACGACGCCCCCGAGGTCGGCGCAGTCGGTGATGCCTAACGCTGGATAGCCGAGCGCCGCGGCGCGGGCAGCCAGCGTTTCCGGAGCGGTGGCGGCGGCGCCGAAGGAGAAGGCGCTATGGGCGCGGAGCTCGATGTAGGGGGCGGGGTTCGGCATACGTCTCTGAGAGAGACGTTATCCCGAATATACACCGAAAACAAGGCTGCGAAATATTTGTGATATCGCTGCCCGGAGAATCGCTTGACATTCGATCCGCGCAGCGAGTGGCTCGAGCTGCCGGCAGTTCCCTGTGCGCCTGTGTTCTCTGTGGTTGATGCTGTTCCGCAGTGCCGTCCCGCCCTTCTCGCCGGCCGTTAGGCGCCCGCCCGCTTCAGCTGCCGCATCGCGCTCCATCCCGCCACGCCCGCCATCGTCCAGAAGAAGCCGGATACCAGCACCGCGATCGCCAGCGTCACCGCCGCGCCGCCGACCGGCTGCTCGGGGAGGATGCGCAGCGACGTCAGCGCGAATACCGCGACGTTGCCGGGGGCGAGCACGATTTCGAGGGGGGGAATCGCCAGGCGGAACGTGGCCGCGGCGCTCGCGATCGCGAACGCATATCCCGGAATCGACCACGGGATGCGCACCGGTGCCTCGAATGCGGGCACCTCGAACGAACTGCCATTCAGCGGGATAGCCATGTGTCGACTCCGAGCGGCGTTGTTCCGGCCCGCCGTCGTCGGCAAGTGGCCTGCTGTTCAGACGGTCTCCGGCGAGCTTCGTCACATGCTCGCGATTCCGTCTGCCGTCGAATCCTGACCGCCGTGTTGTCCGTGTTCCCGCCGCAGTATTGCGGGAACGCTCGCCGGTCAGGGGCTAGCATACAGACAAAATGTCGAAAGCGCCAGAGCTAATCCCACCAGCCGTGCAGAAACCATTCATCGTCTGCTTCCGCCATTGCCGGCGCCTCGCTGATCGGTTTCTTCTCGCTGCTCTCGTCCCGAA
The DNA here is from genome assembly GCA_025936015.1 of Gemmatimonadaceae bacterium. Classification (GTDB taxonomy): domain Bacteria; phylum Gemmatimonadota; class Gemmatimonadetes; order Gemmatimonadales; family Gemmatimonadaceae; genus JABFXC01. Next base: position 3,242 of record JAICUE010000199.1, on the reverse strand, counting down.
AAAGCAAGACCAGTGCCTCATCGGTGAGGCATGTCCAGTAGCTTCGCGATACCGGCGCCTCCATTGTGTCGACGCTCACACGATCCGGTCCCGCCGCCGCTATGATCTCGACCAGCGGCAGCCCACGCCGCGCCCGCGCGTTTCCCGTCAACCGCTCGCGATAGCGGATCGGCATCGCCTGTCCGCGCCGGCGCTTCGTCGTGACGATCACTCGCCGCGGCTCGGGCAACAGGCGCAACGCGAGCGCGGTCGTCTCGTACGCCGCCGCTGGTTCCTTCACTGCCTGTACTCCGCCGCGCACCGTCGCCGCGACCTCGTGAAATTCCATCGCCCGCCACCGCAGCCGCTTCTCCGGCAATGGATGCCGCGATCCCTGCAGCCGCACCGCCGCACCCATCTCGTCGTCCGTCAATCGCGCCACCGCCTGCTCGGCCGCCGATGACGACTGGAATCCATGATCGAAGAGATCTCCCTGCGGCGCATCGAGCTCGTGGACCGAATCCACTCGCAGCCCGATCCCGGTGACGCCGTCAGGCAGCTGCAACCGCTCGAGCTCCGCGCGGAGGAGACGCACCCACGTCGCGCGATCGGCGGTCGCCCGCGCACCGCGCAGCTTCTTCTCCACCGCGCCGCCCCCGGCGAGCGGCAATCGCAGCGTCATCGTTCGCGCCGTCTCGCCCCAGCCGCGCAGCTCGTCGCAGACGCGCTCGATCAGGCGATTGGCGACGAAGAGCAACCGCTCGGCGTCGCGCGTCTCGAACTCGAGCCACTCGAGCGACGCGCTCGGCAGCGCGCGCCGCGGCTGCGAGAAGACCCGTCGCTGATCCTCGCCGCGCGCGAGCTTCCAGAGCGCGGTCCCCTCGGCGCCGAACCGCACCTCGACCGCGTCGGCGTCGAGCGCGGCGAGATCACCGCATGTCTCGATGCCGACGTCGGCCAGCGCCGCGGCGAGCCGCACCGACCACGCCGGCGACGACGCGAGCACGGGGAGGGGCTTGCTCGCCAGGTACGCGCGCTCGGCGCCGCGCCTGACGGTGACGACGCGCGCCGAGCCGTGACGGGCCGCGACCGCGGCGACCACCGCCGCCCGGGCGACGCCGACCCGCGCCTCGCCGTGGCCGAGCCCCTGCGCGACCCGGAGCACCTCGGCGGCGACGGTGCGCGCCGGGAGGCCGCGAGCGTCGGCCCAGACGATCCGTCCCGACGCATCGCTCTCGCCTAACGCGACGTGCGGGGCGACGCGAATGAGCGCATCGCCTAACGCTTCGTCGGCGCGGCCGGCGTCGCCAGCCGCCGCGTCAGGGGACGCGGCCGGGATTGCGCCGGTCGGGGCCGGCCTCCAGAGCGCAACGAACGTCATAGGGAGCGACCGGCAGGACGATCCGCGCCGCCGCGTTCCAGCCTAACGCGCGGGCGCGGACCTCGATCCGCGCCTCGGCGGGGAGGGCAGGCTCCCCCCACGGACCGCGACGCCAGCGGACTCCATGCGGGTCGAGCTTCGCCGCGACCCGCAGCGCGGCCATCGATCCGCTCGGCGTCAGCACGACGAAGGCGCCGCCCCCCTCGCGGGTCGCCCGGGCGAGACGAACGGTCTCGGTACCCATCGGCTCCGCGCGCGGCGCCATGCCGAGGACGTCGAGCACGACGAGGGCGAAGGCTCCCGACTTGAGCAGCAGCTCGGCGCAGCGCAGCGCGCTCACCCGATCGGAGGGATGGATGACGAGGGGCATCCCTTCGCTCCATTCGCGCCATGGAAGCTCCGTGCTGCCCGCGCTCGCTCCCGTCCATCCAGCCATCGCCGTGCGTGGACCGTCCACCCATGCCGCTCGCTCTCCGGACGCGATCACCGCCCGGCAGGCGGCGCGCAGCACGGCGGCCGCTCCTCCCTCCGGCGCCCAGGCGGTGAGCTTCCCGCGCGGGAGTCCCTGTCCGGGAAATGCCCGATCCAGCTCCGGGATCCCCGTGGACACCGCGCTCGCAAGGCGATGTGCATCCCGCTCGGCGAGCGGCGCCGCATCGGGAAATCGCTCGGCGATGAGCTGGCGGAGGGCACGGAGCTGGGCTGACATCAGGAGGGGAGGGGCAGCGAGGGATCACGCGTTATCTTTCCAAGCCAGGTCGAGTTCGGTCGGGGCTCTGAGGTTATCCCGAACAAAACCCGAATGCAAGACCCGGGCGAGCAGAACGGGAGCGACGCGAGAGCAGGATTGTGACTTCGCCGTCTGGCGTCTCTCGGGGATGCGCGCGGGCCCCGATTGTCCGATCGCCGATGAATGGTTCGTGCCGGGTAGCGAACCGTCGACGGAGTGCGAACTGGCATCGCAACGGCGCGGTGACGATGCCCGCCGACTACACCGAGTGGCTGGCCACCGAGCGGGGCGTTGGCACGGTCGCGCTGCGGGCCTCGGGCGCCAGCGGCGAGGTCGCGTGGTCCGTCGACGGGCACGTGCACCGGGACTCGCGGTTGGCGCTCATCCCTGGCGCCCACGTCATCGCCGCCGAATCGCGGGGCGAACGGCGCGAAGTGCGGATCACCGTCGACGCGCCGCCGGGAACGCGTTAGGCGCGCGTCCGCGCCGACGCATCCAGCGGCTCAGTGCGAAGCGAAGACCGTCGAGCGTCCGCTGCCGTCGAAGGTCATCACGTCGTAATGGTCCTTGTATGCCCCTTCCATTCCCGGGGACCCCATCGGCATCCCCGGCGTCGCGATCCCTGCTACATCGGGGCGCTCGGCGAGCAGGCGGCGGATGTCGGCCGCGGGGACGTGTCCCTCGACGACATATCCGCCGATGCGGGCGGTGTGACATGCCTGCAGATCGTCAGGCACGCCGGCCGCGTGCTTGATCGACGTCAGGTCGTCGAGGTCGTGAACCTCGACCTTGAAGCCGGCGCTCTCCATTTCCTTCACCCAGCCCTTGCAGCAACCGCACGTCGGCGTCTTGTAGACGACGAGCGTCGGCGTCGCGGCGGCGGGTTCGCCACCGGCGGACGATGGAGTGGTGGTGGTGCTGGTGCTGCCGCGGACCGCGGTCGAGTCAGCGCCGGTCCGCGACGAGGTGCCGCAAGCGGCGAGCGCGGCGATCGCGACGAGCGCAGCAGCCGGGAGATGACCAGGCCAGCGAGTGCGAGCGCTGAGCGATTCTGGGGCGTCGATTTTCATGCGCCCAAGATACAGCAACGTTGCGGGACTCGCACGCGGCGGCGAGTCCCGCGGGCGGACTTACTTGGCCCAGCCGGCTTCG
>JAICUE010000256.1 GCA_025936015.1 Gemmatimonadaceae bacterium | reverse complement strand
GACTGGACCGCGGCGGTCAGCGCGCCTAACGTTGCGAGGCCGCCGGCCATCGCCAGTGGATTACCGGACAACGTCCCCGCCTGGTAGACGGGACCAGCCGGCGCGACCGACTCCATCAGTTCCCGCCGCCCGCCATAGGCCGCGACCGGCAGCCCGCCGCCGATCACCTTGCCTAACGTCGTCAGGTCAGGGGTCACGTCGTACCGCGCCGCGGCGCCGCCGAACGCGACGCGGAAGCCGGTCATCACCTCGTCGAAGATGAGCAGCGCGCCGGCGGCGCTGGTAACCTCGCGCAGGCCGGCGAGAAAGCCCGGATCGGGGAGGATGAGCCCTGCGTTCCCGACCACCGGCTCGACGATCACCGCCGCAATCCCCTCTCCGCGCGCCGCGAAGAGCTCGCGCACCGCATCGAGGTCATTGAACCCGGCAGTGAGCGTCAGCGCAGCCAGTGCGCCCGGAACTCCCGGCGAATTCGGCAGGCCGAGCGTCGCGACGCCCGAACCGGCACGAACGAGGAAGGAATCGGCATGGCCGTGGTAGCATCCGTCGAACTTGACGATCGCGTCACGGCCGGTCGCGGCGCGTGCCAGCCGCACCGCGCTCATCGTCGCCTCGGTGCCGCTCGAGACGAAGCGCATCATCTCGACGTGCGGCATCCGCTCGCGTACGGCCTCGCCGAGCAGGACCTCGAGCTCGGTCGGGATCCCGAAGCTCGTCCCGTCCCGCATCGTCCTGCCTAACGCTTCGAGCACCGCCGGCGGCGCATGGCCGAGCACCAGCGGCCCCCACGACAGGACGTAGTCGATGTATTCGTTGCCGTCGACGTCCCAGATGCGCGCCCCCGATCCGCGACTCACCACGAACGGCTCGCCGTCGACACCGCGGAAGGCGCGCACCGGCGAGTTGACGCCGCCGGGAAACAGCGACCTTGCCCGGCGCATGATCGCCGCCGAGCGATCGTTCAACGCCCGAAGCTCCCGATCGTCGCCGCGAACATCGGCAGGGCACGGCCGGCCCGCCGCTCCATAGTCGGTGGCACCGACACGATGCGACGCTCGGTCGCCTCGAAATCGTAGTCGTTCTCGACCGCGTCGATCCGCACGTCGAGGATCGTCCCGGGCTGCGCACTCGTCCGCACCCGCGTGATCCCATCGATGTCGTCCGCCTGCCAGACGGTCCGCGCCTCGGCGAAGCCCGACGCGTCGGCGGGGCGATCGATGATCGCCTGCACGGTGCGCCCGACGCGGCGATCATAACGTTCCGCGGTGATCGCGAGCTGCAACTCGGTCAATCGCTCGAGGCGCTCGCGCTTCACCTCTTCGGGCACGTCGTCGCGAAGTTCGAAGGCGCGAGTTCCTTCCTGCGGCGAGTAGGTGAACGCGCCGACGCGGTCGAACTGCACCTCCTCGAGGAACTCGAGCAGCGACTCGAAATCGCGCTCCGTCTCGCCCGGGAAACCGACGATGCAGGTCGTCCGCAGCGCCACGTCGGGGATCGCGCTCCGCAGCAGCGCAACGCGGTCACGGATTACCCCGCGACGCTCGGGCCGGCGCATCCGCTTGAGCACCTCGTCCGATGCATGCTGCATCGGCATGTCGAGGTACGGGACGATCCGCGGCTCGCGCGCGACCGTCTCGAGCAGCTCCGGGGTGATTCCCGTCGAGTACAGGTAGAGCATCCGGATCCACGGAACGGTCGTCTCGCTGACGAGCTGTCGCAACAGCGAGGCGAGGCCGCTGCCATCGCGGAGGTCGCGCCCGTAATGCGCGAGATCCTGGGCGACCAGATTGAGCTCCCGCGCGCCCTGCATCTCGAGCAGCTGCGCCTCGCGCACGACTTCCGGCAGCGCGAAGGAGCGGTGCTTGCCGCGCATGAGCGGGATCGCGCAGAACGCGCACCCGTGGTCGCAGCCTTCGCTCACCTTCAGGTAGCGAACGTGCGCCAGCTCGCCGGTGAAGATCCGCTCGCCCGGATGGATCTCGAGCGGTTCGTCGATCAGTCCGCGCTCCTCGAGCTCGGGCAGCAGCCGATCGACTTCCGACGCGCCGAGGAAAAGATCGACCTCGGGCAGGGCCTCCTCGAGCTCGGACTTGTGCCGCTGCACCATGCAACCCACCGCGACGACCGCTCGGCAGACCCCGTCGTCCTTGTAGCGGCCCGCGTCGACGATCGCGTCGATCGATTCCTTCTTGGCCGCGTCGATGAAGCCGCAGGTGTTGATGACGATGATCCCGGCCTCGCCGAGATCGGTCGTCATCTCCGCACCGCGCGCGACGAGAGCAGCCGCATAGCGCTCGCTGTCGACGGTGTTCTTGTCGCAGCCGAGCGTGATGACGCCTACTTTCACGGCGGTGTGATCCGGGCAGAATGCATCCGTGAAAGCTAGCCGCCGCGCACCCCTCGCTCAACACACGATAGAAACGACAAAGCCGCCGGGCTGGGTGCCGGGCGGCTTCGTCGGTCGCGAATCGCCTCCGTCGGGCGACGCGCGCCGAGGTCAGGTCATTGGGCGCGGCGCCACGAGCCAGTCCTGTTCGCGAAGTCCGCGAGCGACCGCTTCGTGGCCCAGGAAGGGCCGCCCGCGAGTGGCCGAGCCGGCGAGGACGCTAGCGCGCTCGGTGCCGGCGTCAGCTGCGTCACCGAAAAATTGTATGCGCCAGTCTGGCTGGCGTTAGGCGACGTCAGCTGGATGACGTAGAGGTCGCTCCCTGGCGCGGTATAAGTCAACCGTGCGCTCGTTCCCCCACCGCCGTTGTCGTTCTGGACCAGCAGCGCTCCAGTCGCGACAGAATAGAGCTGGAGCTCCGGGTCGAACGCGGCCGACGTCATGTCGATCTGCACCTGCTCGCCCTGATTGAGGTACAGGCCGACGAAATCGAATTCCTGTCCGGTCGACGTATCGAAGCAGCTCGAGTTGTCCATCGTCTGGCTGCTGGTGATTCCCGGCGTGACGAACACCGCCTGGCAGTTCGCCATCTCGCCGCTCCAGACCTCGGCCCCGAGCGTGAACGCGCCGGTGATGCCCGGGTCGTAATTGTTCGCGGTGACGACGTAGCTGCCCGGGCCGAGGAGCGTGTTGATGCGCGAGTCGGCCGAGCTGCCAGCGTCGTCGTCATTTGCCGCAAGCGCCTTCTCGAAGGCGGTGAATGCGTTGCGATGGAGGACCAGATAGGTATCGAAGGTCGGCGAACCGGTCGCGTGCATCGCGAATGAGATCGCGCTCTGACCCGTCGGCTGCTCGAAGCTCCAGCTCTGCGCGACGGTGCCGTCACCGAACGGGCACGGGCTCGTCCGCAGGTCGCCGGTGACGGTCTGGCCGGCGGCGATCGCCCCCGTGATGGTGCAATCGTTCGTTGCCTGCAGCGTGAACGTAACCGACTGGCCACCGGCCGTCGCCGTCAGCGTCTGGACACCGGGTGTGTCGCCTAACGTCCACGCGTCGACGGTGGCGACCCCGCTGCCATCGGTCAGCTGCGACGCCCCGGTGACCGACCCGCCGCCGGCCGTGACCGAGAACGTGACCCGCACGTTAGGCAGCGGCTCGCCGCCGGCGTTCTTCACCAGCACGGCCGGCGCCGGATTCACCGGGCTGCCGATGACCGCGCTCGCCGGCACGGTGACGTTCGCCGTCACGCTCGCCGGAGTGCCGTCGGTGCCCGTCGCGTCGCCGCAGCCAGCCGCGACGAGGAGCGCCACGACCGCCGCGCCGGCACGGAGGGACCTTCCTGCTGCGCTCATACGCATACCGCGACTCTCCTCGTTGGTTGCCATGCCGGCGCTCACCGGTAGTTGCCGAATTTCAGCTCGACGCCGAAGTCCTTGCTCCGCAGCAGGGCAATCGCCTCCTGCAGGTCGTCGCGCGACGGGGAGCTCACCCGCACCTGATCGCCCTGGATCGCCGCCTGTACCTTCTTCAGCTTCGCGTCCTTGATCGCGGCAGCGACCTTCTTGGCGGTGTCGCCGTCGAGCGCGGTCTTCAGCTTGATCTCGCGGCGGACGGTATCGCCCCCCGCCTGCTTCACCTCGCCGACATCGAGGTTCTTCACCGGCACATTCCGCTTGATGAGCTTCGTCTGCACGACGTCGAAGAGCGCGCGCATCCGGAAGTCGTCGTCGGCGACCAGCTCGAGGAGGCTCTCGGCTCTCTTGAACTCGATCGCCGCCTTCGAGCCCTTGAAGTCATAACGCTGCGCAATCTCCTTCTGCGCCTGGTTCACGGCGTTGTCGACTTCCTGCAGGTCGACCCCCGTCGTGACATCGAAGCTGCTGTTCTGGGCCATGGAGTGCGTTCAGCGCATCGCGATGACGAATCGCGCGACGCGTGGATTGGCGCGGGGGTTCCCGGCGTACTCCGACGGGACTCGTACGCTCGCCGAGTGTCCCGGCTTGTTCACCGCGACGATCGCGAGTCCTTCGCTCTCGAGCCAGGCGATATCCGCCTGGCCGATCGAGTCGCGGAACACGACCAGCGCGGGCCGGCCCTTCCCGAGGACTATCGCGGTGTCCGCAACCTGCGGCTGCGGAGTCGTCGCCGCGACGTTGCTGTCGGCCTTCGGCGTCGCCGGCTTGGGCGAGGTCGGCGCGGGACGAGTCGAGCTCGAACGCGACGCGCTCGCCCCTGACTTCGCGGGTGTGGCGGTGTCCATCGCCGGCGAAGGCGAAGCCGGGATCGTCGCCGCCGGTTCGCCGCTATCGCTCGCGGTCACGATCGAATCGGCGGCGGCACTGTCCGCCCCGCGGGTGCGATCGCCTGTACAGGCGCCGGCGCCTACCGCGATCGCACCCACCGCCAGCAGCAGCCGCCTTCCGCTCACGGTTGGCCCATCTTGATCACCAGGGGCTTCGGCG
>JAICUE010000105.1 GCA_025936015.1 Gemmatimonadaceae bacterium | reverse complement strand
TGCTGACGCCGTAGTGCGTCGCTTCGGCGATCATCGACTTGAGCGACGACTCCTCGCCGATGCAGACCATCACGAGCGGAGGCTCGAGGCTCACGGCGCTGAATGCGCTGACGGTCATGCCGTGATCGCGGCCATCGGCGCCGCGGACGGTCACGATCGTCACGCCCGACGCGAATCGTCCGAGCACGGCGCGGAAGGCATCCTGATCGAGCGCCATTCAGAACTCCGCCTGACGGCCAGGAGACAGAACTGCTCCGGCCATGAGGCAGGAGGCAGGCTGCGCGGCCACTCGGCATGCTGACAGGGGCACGAGGGCAGGAGGCATGAGGCAGGGGATCGGCCAGGAGGCAGTAGCGCTTCCAGCCGTGGTATTCGGTGCGCCGTGCGCGATAGAGGGGGCAAATGGCGTGGGTCCCGGACCGCGTGCCGGCGATACGGCGGTACCCGGACGGCGGGCGGGTGGGGAACGGCGAGCGTCAGGTGCCCTCGCCGCGCTCGCCGCCCTCGGCGGTTCGCGCAGTTGCCATTCCGTTGCTGGCCTCCGGCCGATACCCTGCCTCCTGCCTCCTGCCTCATGCCCCTGCAGCATGCCAGCTGGCAGGGCAGCCTGCCGCATGACCCTCGTGGCCGGGTAGTTCCGTCTCATGGCAGTAAAAGCAGGCGGGCGAGAAAGGCGGGATTGAGCACGGCGGATGCGGGAACGAAATCACCGGTCACGCCAACGAGCAAGTCAGCCATCGCCGGGCGTCGGGACATGGCTGATGCCGCCCGCTCGAGGAGGGCGGGGAACGCGACCGCGGTGCCGATCATCCGCTCGACGAGCCACTTGCCGCCGAACTCGTGCCGGCGGGCGCGGTCGTAGGCCTCGAGGGCGGTGCGCTCGCCTAACGGCGAGCGGGCGGCGAGCGCCGCGACGGCGTAGGGTGCGAGGAGCTCGCCGCCGCGCAGCGCGGCGTAGATCCCTTCGCCGGTGAATGGGTCGAAGAAATCGGCGGCGTCGCCGACGAGCGCGGCACCCGGCGCCCACGCCGCGCGCGCGCGTGAGGCGAAGGGTCCGGTCGCGCGCAGTGGCGTCACCCGGCTCGCCCCGGCGAACCGTTCACGAAGTTGCGGGCGCTGCTCGATCCAGCGATCGAGGAACGCCTCGCGTCCAGCCGAGAGCTCGCCCGCCCGCGATGCGGGGATCACCACGGCGACGTTGGTGAGGCCGTTGCCGACGCTGGCGACGCCGAGGTAGCCGTCGCGCTCGACGTGCATCTCGCCCATGTCGCCGATCCCGGCGACGCCGGCATAGTGGCTGACGAGCGCGATCCGGCGCGGGAAGCGCGACATGCGCGTGAGGCCTAACCGTCGGGCGACCACCGACCGCAATCCGTCCGCGCCGATCACGAGCCGGGCCGTCATCGTCGCTGCCCGGCCGTCGGGCGCGGTGAACGCCACGCCACTGACACGACCGGCCTCGTCGCGGACGACGTCCTGGACCGCCGCGCCCTCGATAACTCGGGCGCCGGCCCGGCGCGCGGCGTCGAGCAGGATCGGGTCGAGCAGCGTCCGCTGGAGCGACAGGCCGCGATCGCGATGCCCGCGCCAGCGGTGGGTACCGGCGAAGACGCCGCGAATGAGCGCGCCGTTAGGCGAGCGGATGATCATCCCGGCCAGCTGCGCCGCGCCCGCCGCTTCGACCTGGCCGAGCACTCCCATCTCCTCGAGCAGCCGCGATGCCTGCGGGCTCATGTACTCGGAGCAGGGCTTCGGCCGGGGGAACCGCGCCTTGTCGAGGATGACGACGTCGATCCCGGCCCGCGCGAGCCACCACCCGGTCGCCGCGCCAGCCGGGCCGCCGCCGACGATCACGACCTCGGCGCGGTCAGCCGGCATGCGCGCGCGCGGCCCGCGGCAAATGCATCCGCGTGATCCGCTGGAAGAGTCCCATGTACCGCCAGTGCGGACGCGGAAGCCTGAGCACCGACGCGGCGCGCGTGAGCCACGGCAGGATCATCGAGCGCGAATCCGCGGAGAACATGAACCGCGGGTGATCGGCGGCGAAGCGGCGGAGCCGGACGACCGCGTCGTCGAGCGAGAGCTCGGGTGAAAAATAGAACGTGGGATCGAGCAGCGTATCGCTCGCCGCGAGCGAGCCCTCGCTCACCGCGATGCTGTGCAGCGTCGTCCCCGGATAGACGCGCAGTCCGACGGTCGTGTATACCGCGTCGCCGCGGCGCAGCCGCTCGGCGGCGAAGCGCAGCGTTTCCTCGAGCGTCTCGGCCGTCTCGCCGGGGCCGCCGACGAGGAAGATCCAGAGACTGCGGATCCCCGCGCGCTCGATCCGCTCGGCGGCGACGCGAACGGTGTCAGCGGTGAAGCCCTTCTGCATCTTCACCAGCACGGCATCGCTCGCGCTCTCGGCGGTGATGCCTAACGCGGTGAAACCGGCGCGCTTCATCAGCGCGAGCAGGTCGGGGAAGGCGGCGGCGGGGGTGAAGTTGGTCGTCTCGAGGGTGACGCGCGGCGTTCGCCGAGCGATCGCCTCGCAGACGTCGCGCGCGTGCGGCGGCGGGGAGTTGAACGTCGAGTCGACGAAGTCGAAGTGATTGACGCCGTGCGCGTGCAGCTCGGCGATTTCGTCGGCGACAAGCGCCGGGTCGCGCAGCCGGTAGCCCCACCCCTCGACGTTGCGGTACGTGCAGTACACACACTTGTAGACACAGCCGCGCTTGGTCTGGATCGGCACCGTCGCGCCGATCCGCTCATAGCGCGCCAGGTCGAACCAGTGGTGCAGCCGCGGCTGCGGCAGCGCGTCGAGGTCGGCGTCCTCGCCCGGCGGCGTGAACACGACTTCGCCGTCGCGCAGGCGGACGAGCCCGGCGATCTCCCCGGGGTCGCGGCCGGCGGCGAGATCGTCGACGAGGCGGACCGTCGCCCGCTCGCCGTCGCCGGCGACGGCGTAGTCGACGCCTAACGCGTCGAACAGTCCCTTCGGCGCGACGCCGAACGCCGCGCCGCCGGCGACGACCTTCGCGTCAGGCGCGGCGCGGCGCAGCGCGGCGAGCGTCGCCGCGGCATCGGGGGTGTAGTGGCGAAGCGCGATCGTGTCGCTGTTGTCGATGTTGCGCACCGAGACGCCGATGACGTCGGGGCGCTGCTCGCGGGCGGCGCGCGCCGCGGCGGCGATCGGATCGCGCGCGAACATGAGGTCGGCGACGCGAACGTCGTGGCCCGCATCGGCGAGCGCGGACGCGACGCAGGCCATCCCGTTAGGCACGACCGGAAAGGGTGCGCGCTCGCGGTTGGTGCTGACGAGGAGGACGCGGGCGCTCACGGCACGCGCGCGAACTGATCGGGGCCGATCGTCAGCACGTCGCCGTTGATGGACCACGGGAGGGTCAACGTCCCGCTGGCACCGGCGATGTAGACGATGGTGAGGTTCGATCCGTTCGTGCTCCACTGCGCGACGCTGCTCAGCGTGTCGTAGAGCCCCTCGGTCCAGTTCCACGCGAGGACGGTGCGGATCGCGCTGCCGTCGGCGCGGAACTCCCAGGTCGTGCGCGACTCGTGGATGTCGCCGTCCGGCGTCTCGACGAGCAAGGAGCGCGTCCACTTGCCGACGAGCGCGGTCGCCTGGGACCCGCTCCCGCCACCGCCGCCGATGACGCCACCGTTCCCGCCGCCACCACTGCCGACGAGCGTCGAGTCGCTGCCGAGTACCTCGACACCGGCGGGACATCCGGTGAGTGTGGTCGCACCGAGGAGTGCGAGAGCGGGCAGTATTCTCCCCAGGAAGCTGATCCCACGGTGGTGCGCGCGCATGTCGATCACCTCCCTCGGGAAGTCAGCTTCCGAGCAACTCGGCGGCCCAGAACGCGATGCCGCCGCCGATCACCGTCGCGATGAAATTCACCGTGTCGTTTCCCAGGCCGGGAACGCCGCGCTCGACGCGGGTTCGCGAACCACACGAATGCACCACGCGCTCGGTATGTTCGCCGCAGCCGAGACAGCGTCGCCGCTCCTGCAACGTCGCGCCGAGGACGGTATCGGCGACCGCGCCGCTCAACCCGCCGATCATCGCGGCGATCGCGTGCCCGCGTCCCCACTTGATTGCGTACACCACGACGGCCATGATGGCCGCACCGAAGACCATGGCGACGGTGCCCGCGGTGGTCATCCCACCGCTCGTCCCGGGTGCGACCCGACGCCAGTTCCACGCCGAGCGCGGGGTTCCGCCAAGCCAGGTGCCGAACTCGGTGGCCCATGTGTCAGCGGCCGAGGCGGCAAGTGCCCCGGCCGCGACCGCGCGCCAGAGAAACGCCGGGTGGGGCGCGAGAAACGCGAGCGCTGCCGCGGCTGTGAAGATGCCGCCGTTGACGAGCACCTGCCATCCATCGCGCGGTCCGCTCTTGGCGACGACGGAGCTCGTGCGGCGGGCCTTGCGCTCAGCGCCGAGGCGTGAGAGTACGCTGGACGACGCGAAATACACGATGAGGACGAGGGCCCAGTCCCAGCCTGCAGCGACGGCGATTGCGCCGACGAGCGCGGCCGCGATAGCGCCCGATACGCTGAGCGCGCGCGCCCGCCATGCAGCGACCGCGACGACAACAGCGAGAGGAACGGCCCAGAGGAGCCGCGGGGTCAGTCGCTGTGCTCCGAGCGGGCCATCCCCTCACGCAGCGCTTGTTCGATTCGAGTCCGCAGTGCCTCTGTTGCCGGCGTCAGGCGCTGGCGGGAGTGGAGGCACCGGAGAAATGCACGCTGATGCTGGGTCCGCGCGAGACAGCCCCCGCACACCGCGAGGTGCTCGCGCACCCAGGTGTCGAGGCTCGGCGGAAGCTCGCCGTCCAGATGTTCGAAGAGCCGCGACATCACCTCTTCGCAACTCGAGCCGGGCTGGGTTGTATGACTCATGGCTCGGTTCGGTCTGCGGCGAAACCGTGATGCGGTGCGGGAAGAATCAATGTGCGATCCTCGAACGGCTATGACAAGCGTGCTTTCGTATCCCAAACCCGCGGGTACGGTGGCTTGTTCCCGTCGAGTGCGCAGCGTTTGCGATGAACTGCCCGTTGCTTGGGCGAGCGATATGCAATTAGGTTTTCAGGCTACTCCCGCCAACACATGCCCGACACAGTAGACGCGCTCCTCCCGCTCAGCATTCTCGAAGCAGTTCGCAACGTCGATACCCCGGAAGGGGACTATGATGCGGAATACGTCCAGGAGCTGCGCAACAAGCGACTCGGGCTGAGCGACACGGTCTACACGCAGATCAAGCGGTACACCGAGGCGGCCCGCCGCGGCCAGCGTCCGTCGTTCGACGAGGCGGTCGCACTGGCGAAGCTGATCGGGCGCCGTCCGGACGCCGAGACGGTGCTCCGCGCCGCCGGTCGCTACATCGCCCGCGAATCCTATCTCACGATCTCGGCGGGAATGCGGCGGATGATCCAGCTGCTGCCGTCGCTGATCGCTCGTCCGCTCGCGTTCCGCCGGGCGCGGCGCATCGCCGACCGCTATCTCGACGGCCAGGTTACGCGGGTCGGGCCGCATCTGCACCTCATCGTCCCCCGCTCGGTGACGATCGGCACCGCGCCGGGCGAGACGGGGTGCGTGTATTACGAGGCGGCGTTCAAGGAGCTCCTCCGCCTGCTCGTCTCCAACGCCGGCACGGTCGAGCATGTACGCTGCGTCGTTCGCGGGGAAGAAGTGTGCGAATGGCGCGCCGAATGGCGCTCGGGTCCGCGGCCACGCTGACCATCGCACCGCGACGGATCGTCCGTCATCGTCCGCCTCCGGCAACACCAGCAAGACGCTCATGTTGAATCCGCAATCACTGGCCGGCGTTCAGCGCGCGATCGCCGACGCCGGTGTCGACGGCTGGCTGCTGTACGACTTCCGCCACATCAACCCGATCGCCGCGGGAATGCTCGCGCGCGAAGGGATGCTGACGCGCCGCATCTTCTGCTTCATTCCGCGGCGCGGGAATCCAGTCGCGGTGACGCATGCGATCGAGCAGGGGCCGTGGCTCGACTGGCCGCGCGAGTGGGGGAAGGAAGTGTATTCGTCGTGGCCCTCGCTCGAGGGAACGCTGAGGAAGATCGTCGGCGGGAAGCGCGTCGCGATGGAGTATTCGCCGGGCGACGCGGTGCCCTACGTGGATTATGTGCCGGCCGGCGTCGTCGAGATGGTGCGCGCCGCCGGCGCCGAGGTCGTGACGTCGGGGGAGCTCGTCTCGCGGATCTATGCGGTATGGACGGACGACGAACGCGCCTCGCACGAACGCGCGGCCGAGATCATCGCCGGCATCGCGAAGGAGGCATTTGCCCGCGCCGGCCGAGCCGCACACGCGGGGACGCCGCTCGATGAATACGCGCTGACCGAATGGATCCGCGGCGAATTCGCCGCACGCGATCTCGAGACCGATCACGGGCCTAACGTTTCCGTCGGGCCTAACGCGGCGAACCCGCACTACGAGCCGGCGCCGGGCAAGGCGAGCCCGATCACGACTGGTTCGATCGTCCTGATCGACCTCTGGGCACGAGAGAAGTCGATCGCCGGCGGCGGGCCGGGGATGTACGCGGACCAGACCTGGATGGCGTCGGTCGGCGAGCCGTCGGCGAAGGCGAAGGAAATCTTCGCGGCGATTCGCGATGCGCGCGATGCGGCGGTCGCGCTGGTGCAGAAGCGCCTGGCGGCCGGGGAACCGGTCCGCGGCGGCGAGGTCGATGACGCATCGCGGGCGGTGGTCGTCTCGCGCGGCTACGGCGACGCGTTCACCCACCGCACCGGCCACTCGATCGACGTGCGAGGGCTCCACGGAAGCGGGCCGCACATCGACAACCTCGAGACGCGCGAGGAGCGGGTGCTGGTGCCGGGCGTCGGGTTCTCGATCGAGCCGGGGATCTATCTGCCCGGCGAAGTCGGGATGCGGACCGAGATCAATGCGAGCATCGCCGCCGACGGACGATCGGTCCTGCTGACCCCGCGCGAGATCCAGCGCGAGCTGATCGTCGTCTAGCGTGACGACGCCGAAGCAGATGAGGGACAGCGTGCCCGCGCGGTGGGCGCGGGCGCTCCGGTCAGCGCGCGGCGGTAACGGTGCCGGCGTTCATCTTCGCCCGCTCGGCGGGAGTGAGGACGAAGGGGAAGACCACGGTCTCCACCGCGTACGGGCCGCGATCGAAGCGCCAGTTGCGGGCGCGCAACGCGACGCAGCTGCTGACTTCGCGCTGGCCGGGTCCGTCGAAGCTGGTCGCGACGTTCACCGAGTCGACGGCGCCAGTCGGGAGGATCGTCAGCTCGAGGTCGATCTTGCCGGAGAGCTCGGGATTACGGCGGAGCCCTTCGTCCTGGTAGCAGCGGCGCACGTCGGGGGCGTGGCGGAGGACGGTCGCGCGAACTTCAACTTCCTGGCGCACCGAATCGGCAGGGGCGGTCGAATCCCGTTTCACGGGACCGAGGAACGCGAGAGCGATGAGGATAGCTGGCGTCATAACGGTGTCCGACAGGGGCGATCCGTACAGCGCGTCGCCGACTCGGCGACCGCAGCCAATGACATTCTCACCGCGGGCAACCTGCGCCCCGCGGGTTCGCATGAAAGACGAACTTTCGTATCGTTAGTCACGTCGCGCCTGCTTGTCGCAGGGGCGTTGCTGGCGGTCACCACGGCCGCCTGTGGCGGCGCCGGCGATGCCACCGTCGACAAGGCCGGCCGGGGGGTGGGTGCGGGGTTGTTCACCAGCTCACGGGGCGGGGGTTACAGCGTGGTCGCGATCCCGGCGCCGGGAACGGTCGCGGGGACCGTCACGATCGGCGGCGACATTCCCGCCGACTCGCTGGTCCACCCGACGAGCGACGTCACGACCTGCGGGAGCGAGCTGACGGACGGCACGATCGACCATGACGGCCCGCTCCTCGCGGGCGCCGTCGTCTGGCTCGACGGCGTGCGCGCCGGGAAGGCGCTGCCGCTGATCCGCCGTTATGACGTGATCAACGAAGGCTGCCTCGTCGTCCCGCGCATCCAGGCGGCGATCGCCGGCGGGACGCTGAACGTCCGCTCACTCGATCCGGTCATCCACCGCACACGGCTCACCCGCGCCGGCGAGACGAAGCCGAT